>JBOGJX010000156.1:0-10206 GCA_050745285.1 Terriglobia bacterium | reverse complement strand
CTCTTCCTGTGGGAGAGGGGGGACCACGAAGTGGTGGGTGAGGGTGTTTTCGGCACGGTTAAAACCGTGCCCTTCCCCGTCCGCCTAACCGAAGTTTTCAGGGCAACCTCCGCTGGGTCACCGGAGCCTTCAGTTTCGCCGCCGGCAATACTGGGGCCTTCAACGATTAAAGGAGATCATCATGCGCAATCTGTTTTCCATTCGTATGTGGAGTTACACGGCCGTTTTAATCGGAGTCTCTGCCTTGGCATGTTTCGGAGCGCAACCAGGAACGCTATCCGTGGGCGCCGCACGGGTGGACATTACGCCGCCCGCCGATGCTGCGCTTCCCATGAGCGGCTACAGAGAGCGCAAACAAGGCTTCAAGTCAATCCACGATCATATTTACGTGCGGGCCATCGTATTGAGCGATGGAACCAACGACGCAGCCATTCTGGCCTGGGAACTGATCGGAATGCCCACCCAGGTCTGGCATGACCTGTCGCAGCGGATCTCGACCCAGTTGGGCATTCCAGCGAACAACCTCATCCTGGCGGCTGAGCACGTACACAGCGCGCCATCGCCCGCGGGCGCGTATGTCAAGGGCTCCCCGGCGACCATCGCCTACACGAAGAAGCTGGAAGATTACGCATTCGAGGCGGTGCGCCAGGCCAAGGCGAACCTCCAGCCGGCGCAGTTCGGCTTTGGAACCGGAAAGTGTTATATCAATATCAATCGCCGGGAGGCTTATCCGAAGGGTAGTTCGCACGGTGCATATTGGCTCGGTTACAATCCCAACGGGCCGTCCGACAAGACGGTCTCCGTCCTCAAGTTTGAGACCCTTGCGGGCAAGCCGATAGCGATATTCATCAACTACAGCGTGCACGGCACCGTGATGGGCGAAAACAACTTGGAAGTGAGTGGCGATCTGCCGGGCGCCACGTCGCGATTCGTCGAGCACTACTATGAGGGCAAGTTCGTTGAGGACCGCGCAGACGTGGGATGGGAAATGCAGGTTCAACCTCAAGAGATGGCCGGCGGGAATGGAATGGTAGCGCTCTGGACGAGCGGTCCGGCTGGAGATCAAAACCCGATTGTGGAGGACAGCGATGAGGACTTCAGCATGGTCAACGCACTGGGGAGGATATTGGGAGAAGAGAGCGTTCGCGTGGCAAACGGCATTACCCGGATGTCGTCGAAAGCTACCATCTGGAGTGCTCCACAGCAAGTTCTCACGTGTCCTGGGCGAAGGCTCGAGCGCGGGCCGACCCCGGGGCAGTATACATCCGTGGAGGCGAACCCGGTGAACATCCGCCTCAGCCTTCTGATGCTCAACGACGTTGCCTTGGCGGGTGTCTCGGGCGAGGTGCTGACGCCAATTTTTCAGCGGTTACAGAAGGAATCGCCTTTCACGGACACCATCATGATAACGCACGCCAATGGACTAAGCGGCTATATCCCGAATGACGCCGCTTACAACCAGGTCAGTTATGAAATCACCGCCACTCGCCTCAAGCGGGGCTGCGCAGAGGGCGGGATTGTGAACGGCTTGCTAGACATGATGACTCAGCAATAATTATCCCCCGGCAGAGCCGGCGGCTTTACAATGGCTGGCCCCTCAAAGGGGCCTGTTCGCAATCGTTCAAAAGCAGGGCAAAGCATGCAAACCACCCCTCACCCGCCCTCGTACCTCGGTCACCCTCTCCCCAAGGGAGAGGGCTGTGGGTCCGTCGTTGACTCCCACCCTCGCCCAGGGGAGATGGTGGCGAGCGGAGCGCTTGACTGGCAAGGAACATTTCCACGGTGCGCCTTGGATTTTAGAACTTGATCTGAATGAGTCAGGTTTCTCTCGCCGTCTCCTATCACTCCCCGAAGGGTCGTGCGCGGCCACCCGTGTGAATCGCCGGTCCAGCGTCGATGCCTCAAAAAGTAGCACGGGCACATTCGCGCATTGGATCAATCCGTCAGGAAGTGAGACAAAATGAACCGCAGAGATTTCATTCGTTTCTCGCCGATGGCTGCTGCAGCGGCGGCCGCCGGCGCAAGGCGGAACGCATCTCCACCCGCGCACGCGAGAGCTCTGATGAAATTAGGTACTCAGTTTGGCGCTCAGCAGCCCTCCGGCGACACCCTGAGCGCGCTTGCTGAGTTTGGCGTCACCCACATTTGCAGTGGCCTTCCCTCGCCCCGGCTGGACGAAAATTGGAGCGTCGAAGGGCTGATCTGGCTGCGTAAGAGGATCGAATCGTTTGGCATCAAGCTCGAAATGGTGCCCCTGCCCATGAGCAGCTCGACCATCGACAAGGCGGAAAATCCCGGCGTTATGCTCGGTAAGAGTCCCGAGCGCGACCGGGAAATCGACGCGATCTGCCAGATGATTCGCAACGTCAGCCGTGCGGGAGTCCCCGCCGTAAAGTACAACTTCAGCATCCTCGGTGTGGTCAGGACAGAGCCCACCCCCGGCCGCGGGGGCGCGCTTTACAGCACGTTTAATTACGCGGAGGCGATGCGCGAAAATCTGCCTCTTACCGAGGCGGGAACGGTGAGCGCCGATGAGATGTGGGAGCGAATCACGTACTTCCTCAAGCGCGTCGTACCGGTGGCGGAAGAAAACAGAGTAAAAATGGCCTGCCACCCCGAAGACCCGGGCATGCCCCTCGACAAGGGCTTCCGTGGAGTTCATCGCGTGCTCGGCCACGTGGATGGCCTGAAGCGCCTGATTGAGATTATGCCCAGCGCCTATCACGGCCTGAATTTCTGCCAAGGAACAATTTCCGAAATGCTACCGGATCCCGGCGAACAGATTTACGATGTCATCCGCTACTTTGGCATAAGGCGCAAGATCTTTAACGTTCACTTCCGGAACATTCGGGGAGGATTCCTGAACTTTAAGGAGACATTTCCGGACAACGGCAGCGTCAACATGGTCAAAGCGATGCGCGCGTACAAGGAGGTGGGCTACGATGGAATGATGATGCCAGACCATGCGCCGAATATGCGCGTGCCGGCAGGCCGCGAGCAGGCCTTTGCCTTTGAGTATGGTTACATCCGCGGCCTCATGCAGGCCGTCGAAAGTGAACCATGACATCTGAGATGAGTTTTTCCTCGCCGGCTACACTTTCGGTATTCGGATAGAAACAAAAACATTTCACACCGGATGCTCTCATCTAAGCGCTCGCTGCCTTTCACACGGACGCACGTAACCAGCGCTCACCTGGCGTCAGAAACTCAGCGGGCAAGATAGCGGTGCTGAGGAGCAAAAGCCGCGATGCGAAGAGACGCTCTCCATGGCGACCCCTACTGAAAATTGGTGAGGCTTTTGACGTTCGAGGCGTCCAGACGCTTTAACACATCCACCAACAGGTTCACCGCGTTGTCAAAGTCGGAGCGCGCAATGATGCCGGTATTGGCGTGAGTGTAGCGAGCCGGTACCACAAAATTGATCACCGGCACGCCGTTTGCTGATTTCTGAATGTAAGCCGCGTCCTCCCCGTATCTCACCACCAGGTCCGTTTGCAGAGGAATGTGGTTGGCTGCGGCGGTGTTCTGGAAAAGCTCAAACAATTTTGTGTTGGGAATGACGGAGCCGTCGTAGGCAAAAACTCCGGGTCCATCACCGAGTTTTTCTTCCGCTTGATCGGCGTTCGTGCCGGGATAGTCGGCGGCTATACCCACTTCCAGGGCAATACCCACATCAGGCTTGATCTCATGGGTTGCCGTGGCCGCGCCCCTCATGCCCATCTCTTCCTGCACGGTCCCGGTGAAATAGATGACGTTCGGAGTCTTCGCACCTTCCCGGCGAAGCTGTTTCAGAGCTTCAATTTCAATGAGCAGACCCACGCGGTCATCCCAGGCTTTGGCCGCATAGCGTTGGTTGGCGAGAATGGTGAAAGGGCTCGCCGGTGCAATCGCATCGCCCGGCTGGATGCCCAAGGCTTCGGCGTCCGCCTTCGAGCGCGCCCCGGCATCGAGAAAAACGTTTAGTGGATCGACCGACCACTTCACGTCTTCGGGGGTCGAGATGTGCGCGTCCTGCGTCCCGCTCACGGCAGGAATGGGGCCTTTGCTGGTCAGTATGGTCCATCGCTGGTCTACCATATTTGTCCCGATCCAGCCGCCCAACCGCTGCACCTTGACATAGCCTTCCGGGGTAATGGATCGCACCATCAAGCCCACTTCGTCCAGGTGCGCGTCAATCATGATTCGCGGACTTGCTGCAGCGCCCGGAACCCGGGCGATGACGGAGCCCAGGCCGTCCGTCGAGACTTCTGCGCCAGCATTCCGCATTTCCCGCTCGAAAAGCGTTCGCACGGGCCCCTCAAAGCCGGACGGACCATCGGCGTTGGTAAATTCCTTCATGAGTTGGATCACGGGATCACTTTGCTGGGCGCGCGCCGGCGAAGTGAATATCAGTGCCAATGCCGCCAAAAGGGCGATCCTTCCTCGCATAACCTTAGCCTCTCTCCATAATAGTAGTGTGTCGCCGGTTGTCCGTCTACGTATTTGCGGGTGGAATGTCCGGCCGCTTCATTTGCCAACCCTACCAGATCAGCTTCAATCCAAACTGAATCTGGCGTGACGTGGTCGAGGTGCTGGTGACCACGCCGGCCGTGCTCGATGCTGTTCCTGCCGCCGAGGTGAACACGATTGGGTTGGGCGTATTGAAGTTCACGGTGTTGAAGAAATTGAAGAACTCCGCGCGAAATTGCAGAATCAGTTTTTCGGACAAGCGGGTATCCTTTATCAGAGAGAAGTCTGCGGTCTTCAATCCAGGGCCGATTAACACGTCGCGTCCCGCGTTTCCATAGGTTCCATTAACCGGCACGATGAAAGCACCGGGATTGAAATAATGGTTCGGACCGCCCAGGATTACCGGTCCATGAAACGCCGGGTTCCAGGAAGGCCGGTCCGGGTTGCGAGTGTCGCCGTTGTTCGACGGGTTGAACGACAACTCGGGAGTGAACGGAAAACCGGATTGAAAATCGGTGATGGCGTTCAGCGTCCACCCGCTCACAAGCTTGCCTTGCCAGCCGCTCAGTCCGCCGAGAAACCCTTTGCCTTGGCCGAACGGTAGATCGTAGCTGGCGTTGATCACGGCGGCATTGCGCACATCGAAGGTGGATAGTCCCCAATCCGCCTTCAGGTTTAGAGGATTCATCACCGTGGTGGGCGCGTTGGCGGCCGCGCTGCCATTTAGCGTGTCCCCGTTATCCAGGCTCTTGGACCACGTGTAGGCTCCCCGGAACGCCAGGCCGTGGCTGAACCGGTGGCGGAGGTCAAGCTGCAGGGCGTTGTAGGAGCTATCTCCCTCGGAAAACCAGGTCCAGGTATTTGCCAAATTCGGGTTTGCCAGCGGGGCGCCCTTCGGGATGTACGTTATTCCCGGCGCCAGCTTCGCGGGGCACAATGCTGCGGGGCAGGCGATGGAAGCGGGCTCGTTGGCATCAATGCTGACGATTTCATGATAGGCGTGCGATCCCACGTAACCCACGCTCAGCACTGTGTTGGGAGTAAGTTCCCGGTCGATAGCAAACGTATAGGATTCGACCATCGGCGTCTGCAGGTTGGGCTGAACACCCGCGGGCGAGACCAGCGCTCCTTCAGGCGGCGTCTGCCCTGGTGTGACCGGCAAAGTTGAGAGAGGGATATTCTTAAACGTCAGCGTGGTATTAAAAGGCGCATTCTGATCCAGGCGATAGCTCAAGGCATCCTGCAGACTGGCGTATAAGCCGAAGCCGGCGCGAATCACCGTCTTGCTATTCTTGAAAGGAGACCACGCCAGGGCCACTCGCGGCTCGGGCAGAAAGGTTGCGTTGTTGGCGGTAAAAATGGAGTGTCCGATGCGCGGAGAGGTTTCAATCACTCCATTCGAGTTGAAGATATAGTTCGCGCCGCGGCCGCTCGATTCATTCCAACCGTTGGTGAACTCATCCCGGAAGCCAAGAGTCAGGGTGAGGTTGGGTTTAAGCCTCATGGCATCCTGCAAGAACCCTGCGCCTTCGAGCGAGCGCCAGCCGAGCGGGGTGGGCGCGGCCACGGCGCTGAAAGCGGCGATGTTCCCCTGAAGGAACCCTGTGAGGCTCGCAAAGTTCGCCTGGCCATACTGTCCGAGCGCCAGCGTGTTATTCGCCTGGATTCGCTGCAGCCATACGCCGCCGCTCAACTGATGCGGCCCTCGCGTGTTGTAAACCGTATCTTCATAGGTGAACAGATTGCGGGCGGTGAAGAGATGGCTGCCGATGTTGCTCCCGGCCAGGGTGATTTGACTCGGAGAGTTCGGCGTGGCGCTGCCCCCAATCACCACAGCGCCCACAGGATCATCCGCCACAAATCCGGGCACATCCGCGGTAGGACGCCCGGTATAAAAATAGCTGGCGCGCGAAAATCCAAAGTGCGCGTCGTTGAGCCATTGCGGCGAGAAAATATGCGTTTCCTGGATGCTCAAGACCTGCTCGCGCAAGCTTTCAATATCCAGGCTGTTGGGATTCGACGTGGGCGTCATGTCTGCGCTGTCATCAATCGTATAGACGCCGGTGAGTAAATCCTTCGCTGAAAAAGTGTGATCCAGGCGCGTGGTTGCGAAATCCTCGCGGATGGTCTGAATTGGATGGCTGAAGGCTTCGGCAATGCCGCTGCCGAGTTCAGGGCCGTTTTGCTGCGGCCAGAGAGCGAACAGGGGCGCCACGCCGGGCGCCACGCCAACATTTACCAGGACACCGTGGGAGCCCGGCAGCAAGCCTTGCCGCGCGTTGGCGTCCGGAACGAGCGTCACGTCACTCAGTCCCAGGCGCTGGCGAAAGCCTTCGTAGTTGCCAAAGAGAAAAGTCTTGTTTTTTTTAATTGGGCCGCCCAGCGCGCCGCCAAACTGGTTGCGCTCGAAGGGCGGTATCGCGCCGTGATCGAAGAAGTTCCTTGCGTCGAGGGCGCTATTCCGCAGAAATTCATAGACACTTCCGTGCACGCTGTTGGAACCCGGCTGCGTCACGATGATCACCTGCGCGCCGGGCCGCTTGCCATATTCGGCGTCATACGTGTCTTTGAGCACATTAAACTCGTGGACGGCGTCGACGCCCAGAAGCTGGCCGCTGGTCCCGCCGGGAGTCATATTGATTTCGGCAGCGCCTGTGTACTCAATCCCATCGAGTAGGAAGAGATTCTCCTGAGGCCGCCGTCCAGAAACAGAGAACATATTGGCAACGGCGGAGTTGGAGACGCCGGCGCCGCCTGTCTTTTCCGAGGTGTAATTGAGGACGCCAGGGTTGAGGGTGAGCAACTCGTCGTAACTGCGGCCGTTTAGAGGGAGGTTTTTGATTTGCCGCTCCCCAACGAGACCCGCTGTTTGTTGGGTGACTGGGCTAACGAGAGGCGCTTCTCCCTTTACGGTGACGCGCTGATTTACTTCTCCCATTTTGAGCGTTGCGCTCAGGTCGGCTTGTTGACCCACCGCCAGGGTTACGCCCTGCCGGACTTCGGACCGGAAACCCGCCGCCTCTATCCTAACTTCGTATCGGCCCACGGGAAGCGAAGGGATACTGTAAAAGCCCCGTCGTCCTGTGACGGCGCGGCGCAGAAAACCGGTATCGGTATTTTGTACGCTTACTCGCACGCCGCCAAGTGTTGCTCCGGTGGCGTCGGTTACGATGCCGGAAATGGATGCCACAGCTTGGGCAGCCGCCGGACGGTTGAGGCACAGCATGGAGGCGCCGGCGCAAATCAAGATGGTGATCGTTCTGGCGATGGCAAGAGTCTTGATTAACTTGCGGAACATTTGGGGCTCCTCCTGATGGAGACCGGCCAAGCCTTGCAGTAGCGCTTCTGAAGCGCAATCTTGCAGGGTAGCCGTGCAAGCAGGTGTTTATGAACTATATGCGATATGCGTCGTATCTACATTTAAATATAAACGATAATATACGATATATGGGATTGTGTTGCAAGAACTCCGGGATGGGACGCTGAGCTTGAGATACAATGGGAGAACCGCGGTGATCGGCGATTTTTAAGTGGCGGCATTTCACTGCCAACATTATTGACTGCGCTGCGCGTTGGTGTCTTCGCTATTCTCTGCAAGCATGATTCAAGCCAGTCCGTCCATGTTTGAGGGAGGAAGTGCGCGCCCGGCGCGATATACTAATCTGGTGAGTCACACGCAACCCGAGAGCCAAGCAAAGGAGGGTTGGTTACAATGTTAAAAGCTGAAGATGGGAGAGACAGATTGCCGCGGGCTGTTCGCCGGCGCGATTTCATCGGGACTTCTGCGGCCGCGCTCGCCGGCCTGACGCTGTGGGGTTACAGCAAACCCGGCTCCCTGAAGGCTGGAGCCGAACCAACTGGAGGGTCCAAGATGGTTCGAATCGTGGAGTTTTCTGACCGCGGCGTGCGTCAAGGGGTGGTAATGGTTCCAAAAATCGTCAAGAGCGAAGGCGAATGGCGGAAACAACTCAGCCCCGCTGCGTTTGAAGTCACGCGGAAGGCGGACACGGAAATGGCGTTTACGGGCGCCTATTGGAACCTCCACGAGAAGGGGCTGTTTCGCTGCATTTGCTGCGAAACAGCCCTATTCAGCTCGGAAACGAAGTTTGATTCTCGTACCGGCTGGCCCAGCTTCTGGGCGCCGATTGCCAAGGAGAATATCCAGGAAATCGAGGATCATGGCCTGGGAATGAGCCGGACAGCGGTTACTTGCCGCCGGTGCGATGCGCATCTGGGCCATGTCTTCAACGACGGGCCAAGGCCCACCGGGCTTCGATATTGCATGAATTCAGTGGCCTTGCGGTTCATCAAGTCGGCGTGAAGCTGAAGCGCGATCACTCATGCGCTAGAAGTCTTGAAATTCTGAACTTGGTGTAAATGAGTCAAGTTTCGTCATGTGGTTGCGGCTCCTGCTCCCCGAAGTGGAGCGACATGAATAGCCGTGGGTAAAACCCACGGTCACGAACGGAGAAGGCCGCCGGCACTGAAGGGGCCGAACGCCTAACTATCTTAATGCGCCTTGTGAGCCGATTTGACGAACTTCAACCCCTCCGGGGTTGCGGAGGAAGGACCGTGGTTCACATTCCGTGGGTTCCACCCACGGCTACTCATGTTCCACCGCTTCGCGGTGGCGTCACGACTCGTGGGTCTGAGGCGAAGCCTCGTTAGTGTAGTTTCCAACAAATGCGTATACAAATAATCCGGGTGACGCAGACATGGCCGCTTTTTGCCATGTCTGCGGTTTTCAAGGGTCGCATACATCGCAAATTGCGCGATGTATGCGCCACCCATTGAAAGAAGATTGTCTACCCAATTAGTGGACACTACACTATCTGCCGCGACTGTATTCCCAATCGGAGATCCTGCAATGCGGAACCCTGGAACGAATCCTTTCCGGTGTGTCATCTGCTCGCTTGTTCTACTTCTCGTACTGGGATCGGTGGCCTGCTCGCATGCACACGGACAGATTCCGCCCTTCGCCGGCGGGTCCCAGTCCACCGCAGCCACGAACAAGCAAACAGTCGTTTTGGCGGGAGGCTGCTTCTGGGGCGTGGACGCAGTCTTCAAACACGTGAAGGGCGTTTCCAGCGTGGTTTCCGGCTATTCGGGAGGGCGCGCTGCGACGGCGGATTACAAGGCTGTCAGCACGGGCGCTACCGGCCATGCCGAGTCGGTGAAGATCACTTACGATCCGTCCCGGATTTCGTACGATGAGTTGCTGAGGATTTTCTTCTCCGTGGCAACAGATCCTACTGAGTTGAACCGTCAGGGCCCGGATACCGGAACGCAATATCGCTCGGTGATCTTCTATGCGAATGAGGAGCAAAAACAAACCGCCCTGGCTTACGTCGCTCAACTGAACAAGGCCAAGGTCTTCGCAGGACCAATCGTAACCCAGGTCGTTCCTCTTAAAACTTTCTTTCCTGCCGAGCAATATCACCAGAATTTCCTCGAGCGCCATCCCGATTATCCGTACATTGTTTTCAACGATCTGCCGAAGCTGCGCGAGCTCCAAAAGCAGTTTCCCGATTTCTATAAGAAGTAGCGAATACAGTAGTATCGCACTGCGCCGGGAGGCTGAGTCTCGATCGCCGGCTCTGGGCTCGACATCAACAGGATCCCAGCGATTATCTTCTACCTAAATCCGGCGCATTCCGAGAGGTGGTATAGCGTCGTGGTGGCGGATTGACTGGGCGTTTTGTAATTCTCTGCGTTTCAGGATAACGTAACTTTTGGTTAGGTAATCCTGAAATGCGG
>JBOGJX010000155.1:0-5494 GCA_050745285.1 Terriglobia bacterium | reverse complement strand
GCGTTCGTCCGGCTGGCAGTTTCACGATCACTGAGTTTCCCTGGTCGAAAGCCAAACAAAAAGAAGCGGGGTCTGCCAGAACGTATTCAAGAACCGCTTCGTTCGGGAGCAGGCTCCGTTGAGCGGCGGAGAACTCGATTGGGTGCGTCGTTACGTGACGCTGGTCCGGGCCAAGTCCATCATTGATGTATGCAATTTCTTGCTCATCCTCCATAAGACTCTTGGTCAGCCTAGCGCTCTCCTTGTCGTCGGTGGACTTGAGCGCGTTATACAAATACTGCCCACTTGCCACGACGGTCACGTATTGCCTTCAACAGAACGAAGAACGTTGCAACAATTTTATCCAGCAGCTACTCGGCAGCCCCCTTGATCCGAACTACCTCGTGGGCCCCTCTGGCGCGGGAGCGCAACGCTGGCTCTCCGGAGCAGTAGTGTTACCTTACGTGATCGGTTTTGGAAACGAGTCAACAGCGACGGCACCGGCTCAGCAGGTGGTGGTGATTAAGCCTTTAAGTACCAGCCTGAATCTATCCACTCTCAGTTTGTCAGGGATAACTATTCCGAGCGGCACCAGCGCACCCAGCATTCAAGTCCCGATCCCTCAAGACACCTTTAATCCCGCTGCAGGTCTGGACGAATTCGTAACGAACGTTGACCTTCGGCCAACCCAGAATTTGTTAGTGAATGTCGACGCAAAGCTGGATACAAATACGAACACGATCACCTGGACCTTGACATCCATTGACCCCACCACCGGTCAGCTGCCCACCAATGCAGGCGTTGGATTCTTACCGCCGGGCGCCGAAGGCAGCGTCCTCTTCACGATCGCACCAAAGGACAGTCTGCCGACGGGAAGCGCGATCTCAGACCAAGCGAGCGTAGTCTTTTCTAACAGTGGCATAAGCAATTCGCCAGTGAATACCAACACTTGGCTCAATGCGCTCGACAATACACCACCGATTAGCCAAGTGGCCGAATTGCCTGCGGATGAAAGCTCAAGTTGCTTCAAAGTCCAGTGGAGCGGCAGCGACGTAGGGTCTGGCGTTCAAGGCTATACAATCTTCGTCTCTGACACCGGGGGGCCGTACACGATATGGCAGAACGACACGTCCGCTACATCCTCCATTTACAACGGAGAGGCCGGGCACACGTATGCGTTTTACAGCCAAGCGACAGACGTAGCCGGGAACATCGAAGCCGCGAAAACATCGCCAGATACGACGACGACCGTGGGCGCAACCGCTGGGTGTGGCGGCGGGCCCACCCTTTCGGGCAGGATCGTGAGCAGATCGCTCGCTGGAACCTCTCTGACCATCGTGTTGCAACTGACAAACACCGGAACGGGTCCCGCCGAGAACATCCAAATTAATCAATTCGGTTTGAGGACTCTTACTGGAAGCGATAGCGCGACCTACCTAGGGTTGTTGCCGCTCTCGGCTGGAAGCCTCGCGCCGGGTGCCAGTGAGAACCTGCCGCTGATGTTTAATGTTCCTTCAACGGTGACAAAATTCTCGCTGAGTGAGAATGGAAGCGTGCAGGATGCTGCCGGAAATACATACAACTTTTCCATAGGTCAAGCCGTGTATCCATGACGCTAGCCGGCAGTAGGCACGAGACGCAAAATCAAATGGTCGAAAAAGGGGAATGCAATGAAAAAATCTGTTATATCGGTAGCGATCGTTCTCGGTTTTCTTGTTCTGTTCGTCAGCGTGGCAAGCTTTGCTGATGACGTTACTCTGACCCTCATTCCGGCCAGCGGCGATGTCTCGGGATCGCTAGGATCAACCGTGGGTTGGGGCTACACGCTCACCACCAACACGTCCAACTGGCTGGAAACTCTTTCGGTTTCGGCTGGCAGCTTTATCGACGGCCCGCCAAACCTGATTTTCGATTTTCCCAACGTCGGTCCGAACAGCTCCCTAACGGAGGATTTCCCGCTGGTTTCGACCGCGTCTTGCTCTTCGCCGCCCTGCGGCCTCTATGAATTCACTTGGAACAGCAATGCTCCGTCCGGTGATGTGAATAGCGGAATGTTCACCGTGAGCTCCGAATACTTCAGCGGCGACGCTGCCAATCCTGCGTCGAATGATCTCGGCCCCGCCCCAGATGCGAGTGCTTCTTATTCAGTAAGCGTATCGAGTTCGACGACCGTGACGCCCGAACCCTCCACGGTTCTGTTACTGCTAACGGGCCTTTGCGGTCTCGGCTTGTGGCATCGCCGATGGCTATCGGGTTTGGGGTTCGTCGGAGACTAACACGGCCTAATCATACGTCCCGCCATGCCGCGCTACCGTGTGCACAGAGTAATCTCAATCTGTAATCCCAAGGTGATTGCAGACAACTGACCCTCCGAACCAAGCCCCGATAAAACACGAGGAAGCCTTCGGCTCCTGCCACCCCAGGAACGATCCGTTCCAGTTTCCGCTGTCCGCCTTGATTTCTCCGGTCAATCTCTTTTTCTAACGCCCTGCTTCTCGCGGGCACGGCGAGATGGGAAAGATGCCTGCGCGCTTATAGCTTGTTCGTCCGGGCACCGCAGGTGCCCGGACCTCAGCGCCTACAGAAACCCCTTATTGGGGTCTGGACAGATCCTGATGGGGAGTTTAATTGGATGATGGGGACGCGCCTCGCCCCGCTACGAATTCTGCGCGCCATCGCTCGACGATTTCCGCCAGACCATCGAGCGGGGCGGGTCGCTTGGGTCGACAACGCATACTCAGATGTCGTCCCTCGAGGACTCTACTATAAGGATTGCGAACGGCCCAAACCAGCGCACCCACTATTTTTCAACTTAGGAGAACATCTATGTCCATTCCTTCGGATATGCCTGCTATCGTGGCTTGGGTCGGATTGGATTGGGCTGACAAGCGGCACGGGGTTCGCCTCATGCCAGCGGGCTCGACTCAATCGGAGTCCCTCCAGATCGACCAGAAGCCCGAAGCCCTTCAAAATTGGGTGGCCGAATTGCATCGGCGGTTCCCCCAAGGCCACATCGCTGTTGCCCTGGAACAATCTCGTGGCCTGGTGTTGTACGCTTTGATGAATCATGACTTCCTGGTGCTTTATCCCGTACCGCCCAAGTCATTGGCCAAATATCGGGAAGCCTTTCATCCGAGCGGCAGCAAGAGCGATCCTGGTGACGCCGATCTGCTCCTCGACATGGTTCGCTCGCATCGCGATCGGCTGCATGCCTGGCTTCCCGACGATCCTCTGACCCGTCAACTTCGCCTCATGGTCGAGTACCGGCGTAAATTGGTGGGCGATCGTATCCAGATTACGAATCGCCTCACCGCTCTATTGAAGCAATACTTTCCTCAGGCCCTGGAATGGGCAGGACCTTTGGAAAAACCCTTCGTTTGCGAATTCCTGCGTCACTGGCCTTCTCTTCTCGAGCTGCAGAAGGCCACGTCTTCCGAACTTCGCGAATTCGACCAGACTTACGGTGCCCGCAGGTCACCGACCCTTGCTGAGCGATTCGAGGAGATACAAGCCGCTCTGCCCCTCACGAGGGACTCGGCAATCACCCAGGCTTCCGTCTTGATGGCACAAACTTCGGTGGACGGGTTGCGCCTTATTATCTCTTCCATTGAACGCTTCAACCAGGTCATTCAAGATTTATTCCGGCGCCATCCCGACCATGACCTTTTCTACTGCCTCCCTGGTGCTGGCGACGTGTTGGCGCCACGGCTTCTGGTGGCCTTTGGCTCTGATCGCAGCCGCTATCAAGATGCCGACGAGGTCGAGCGCTTCACTGGCATTGCCCCGGTCGTTGAACGCAGCGGCAAAGCCTGCTGGATCCATTCACGAATTGCCTGTCCCAAGTTTCTGCGCCAGACCTTCCATGAATTCTCTGCATATTCAAGATTTTGGTCGCCTTGGGCACAAGCCTATTATCAACAGACCCGATTACGAGGAACAGACCATCACGCAGCAGTCCGCTCGCTGGCGTTCAAGTGGGTACGTATTCTCTACCGGTGCTGGAAAAACCACACACTTTACGATGAAGCCTTTTACGAGCGTGCGCTTTACCGTCGAGGGTCTCCTCTGGCACACTTAGTTGGCCTATATCCAGTTCGGAGCGATGGCGGCAAAGGTTAGATGATCCAGCCGTCGGCCCGACGCGCATGGGGTTGACCCTGTGTGGTCCGTAAATGATCGGGAATGGTTGCGGCAGGAATACTGGTTGAATCGATTCCCCCGCGCCGGGGCATACGTGTGCTCGCTTCGCGGGCATTAGCACGCAGATCTACCTCTGGGGACGACCGCCGCGCTGGCGCCCCTGGACTCATGCCCCGAGCGACCAACCCCGTAGTAATTGCAAACGCAATAATGTTGTCAGATCCCGGCCAACTTCCGTGTGGCCGACGATCCAGGAGTCGGCTGCTCGGCAAATAACCACGTCGACCACTTGTGGGAAGGGCTGCCACCACCTATCGCGGGCGGCGGCGCTGCGCCGTGGCCGGAATCGCGAACGCACGCCCGAACGGAGGCCCAAGATGGAGGCGTGCGCCACTTGCTAACGAATGGCTTCCCGTAACTCCTCCATCGTGCGAAAGCGATCTTCACGATTCGCTCTACACCCTGGGCCAGAAGCCCAATCAATCCTGTCGCATTCATTCTAGCGTGTGGTGTAGACGTCTGCGAGAGCCCACTGCATTCCCTTCGTCATGGGCGTCATATACGGACCAATAGTGGCGCCCTGGCGGAATTTTTCCAGGTCATCTTCGATGGAGGGCAGCCCGATTTGAGCTCGCCGTTGGTCCGCCGCGGCGATGTTATCGATCAGCGGCCAGTACAACTTTGCGGCGCCAGGGGTGTCGGGGTCCGGACCCATGATCGTGCCGTATATCTGCGGCTTGCCTGCCACATTCGCGAGGCGATCGGTAAGGTGAGCATACATTCGTGGCGTGACATGATCCTCCCGAAACACTCTATCGAGGGTGGCCTGCTGCGTGACTCTCCACGGGTTTTGGTCATCGGCGTGTCCGAAGAGGAAGAAAAACTGCGCCGCGGCTTCGTCACCCACGGTGGCTCTCTGCGGCCAGCCGTTTTGTGCGACGATGGACTCGATGCGTGCATCAGTGTCCTTGTGGAACCTGGCATAGCGGCGAACAACCTCGGGCGCGTCAGGCTTTTGGGCCCAAAGGTCAAAAAGTGCCGCAAAATAGAAGTTCGGGTCGTTGAGCTCAACTTTCACACGCTGAGCATATGACTGGTAGGTCTTCTGGAACGCAGGGTCCTGCCTGGCTTTTTCGAGGTCACATATCATTGTCTGGTCTTCGTTGAATAGCTGCGTGATCTCATGGGCAAGCGCC
This sequence comes from Terriglobia bacterium, assembly GCA_050745285.1. Classification (GTDB taxonomy): domain Bacteria; phylum Acidobacteriota; class Terriglobia; order UBA7540; family UBA7540; genus RH2-MAG17b. The sequence continues at coordinate 179 of JBOGJX010000155.1, read as the reverse complement.
TCGTTGTGGCCTGTTTTAGTGCCAGGCATAGCAGAGGACGTTTGTTCCGCCCGTACAGGCGTGAGCGCGTTGGCTGAGCTGATCGCCAGTGCCGCAGGAAGCAAGAATGCAAGTATTTTGTTCGCCATCATTTTGTTCGCCATCCGAAACCTTCTGTATCTGCTTCTGACAGGTTGCTA
>JBOGJX010000154.1:0-5965 GCA_050745285.1 Terriglobia bacterium | reverse complement strand
GCAGCTTTTCTTCCGTATGGTAATCCGAGAGCGCCGCCAGAAGTAGTCCGCTCTCTTTAGCTCGCGCCAGGCATTGCTCAGCGCCTCGGCGCATGTATCGCTTCAGTATGGGCAGAGGATCGCGCTCCATCCACCGGCAAACGCAATGGCGCATCGCCTCCAACTCAACCTGGCCAAGTTCGCAAGCATGGCGGAGTTGGGCTTCCGCGAGATTAAACTCGAGGGTTTCATCGGGAGGAAGCAGCCGCAATGATTCCTGTGCCTGCCGATACGCGCGAAGCATATGTAAATTTGCGTATCCCCGGGACGGGTGAAAAATGTAGGACCGGGCCAACCGCGCTAACATCCAAAATCGAACCGGCTGTTGTAGGTAGAGTGTTCCGTCCACATCAAATACGATGGCTCGAAAAGGAGATTCATATCTCTTATGGTCAGCGTTAGCCATCCGTCCGCTCATTTCCGGCAACCTTCCATCCTTACCTTCGGCCTCCATTCCGCCGCCACTCTCGACAGAATTAACGACGCCTGCGGTTATTGATTGAGTGGAACGACGATGTCGTGGCCGAGCGTCATCATTTTCACACGGTACATATCGGCCGTTGGACGAGTTGGTTGCTTGTTCTGGTAAATCAATAGCTTGCGGTTCTTCCATCCGGGCATATTACTGATGACCGGAAACACTCCAACCACCTCAAACTGCGGCCGCTTAAGAAGCTGGCGCAATTTCCGCTGGATTTCAAAATTGATCGGCATATTTTGCTCGACAACAAAATATTTGATCCCGTATTCGTCAATGATCGTTTTAATGTCCGCCTCACTCTTAGCAAGCTGCATTGAGCCGTAACCCTTGTCGATCAGCGTAACGTAAAGACCTTTGCGCATCACAAAGCAATGCATTCCGGGATCAAACTTCCGGACGAAGAAGATGAAATTGGCGTCCAGGCTGCCATCATATAAAACAACTCCAGGATCTTTGGCGCTCATCAGACTGCGTGCGGCCGCTTCATAGCCGGATACGTATGGCCGTTGAAATCGCCAAGCCTGCCACCCGACCGTCCCGAGGATCAACACGAGAATTCCGAGGCCCACCGGGCGCAGCCGCGCTGGGAGCCGGACAGACCCTAACGAGGCGATGGCGAAGTAAACGAGGGGAGGAATCCAGTAGATGATGTATCGAGGCGCCTTCTCGGCAAAGACATTGAATGTGATATAGCAGGATAGAATCCATAGCAGCATCAAGATCGCGTTCTCACGCTTTCCCCACCATCGCCAGGTCAGAATCCCTACAAGCGCGAGAATCAGCAGCGGCCATCCCAATTGACCGGGCGCTGCCTTCAGGTAATACGTCCATGGATGGGCGATAGCATGAGAGCCCTTTTCAACCGCGATTCTCATAGCCTTCCCATAAACCTTCTCCATAAATATATAAAATGGCCCCGCAACCAGGAGAACAATCCCCAATGCCCATAAAATACGTCGCCTTATAACCAGCCTCCACTTCCGGCTTGCCGCGATCGTTAATAGGCAGAATGGCGCAAGATAAATGCAGTTTTGCTTAGTAAGGAGAGCCAAACCCGCTAGTAACGCAAACCAGTATAGATCTTTGGGGATCTCTTCTTGCAGGTATCGGACCCAGTAATAGGTTGCCACAATCGACAAGGCAAGGGATGGAATCTCCAGCATCACAGATTTTTCATAAAGCAGGATGAATGGCAAAAGAGCTAGCACGAGCGTAGCCGCTGCGGCCACGAACTCATTCTCAAGACGTTTCACCAACTTAAACCAGAAGATCAAGCCGAAAAGCGCAAATGCCAGAACGGTCAGCCGTGCGACAACCACGGAAGAACCGAAGACCAGGAAGGCCACCCCTTCGAAAAAATAGAACAGTGGCGGCCAATGACCCAGGGCAATCGCGGGGTAGTGCGCGTAATATTCGTAGGTATACCGTACGGGATGCTCAATTGGATGGGCTCGGAGAAGATCCGCAAAATATTGGCCTGTGAAAGCGTGGTATGACTCATCAACGTTCAGATTAAACTCACCCCGGTGAATTCCTCGCAGAACAAAAAACGCAGCGATGAGCAACACCACACCGAGAAGAAGGCGTGATCTCCACAGGTGGCCAAGGGTCTTGTCCACCGGCTTGATATGGCTCTTCCCTGCTTCCGTCTGTATCGGGCTGCCCATGCTACCGCCTTAAAGAGTCAGTGGAATATACAGGCAAGTATTTAGATATATTATGACGCATATGAAGAATACCCTAATGAAATTTTTATGATCCCCTGTTTCTATTTGGTTGCTGAAAAACTCCGCAAACGATGTTGGTGATGCGCCACCCCAGGGCGGCCTGGCATGTAGTGATTGTCGCCGGTCAAAGCTATAGTTCGGCCGCCGTGTCTTCCCAAATTCACTTGTACAGTGTATATACCAAGTTGTTAATACCTTATATTATATGGTATGAATGGGGTGTTCGACGCCGCAGAAGGACGCCTGCCGGCCACTATTGGCCCGGACAGCCGGATCTACCTGCGATGATTTCAAGCCGGTCTCGCTGACGGCGAATCCTGGGAAAGGGGTAAATCACATGAATCGTCCACAAAGCAACGTTGAGGGCTCCCTTCGCAAAGCTTTTGAACTTTTAATCCAGATGAGGGGCCATCGCGAGGCAACCCAACTTTTGAATCTCGCTAACAGCTATTTGCGAATGCTTCTCAGCTCCGACGCCGGAGGCACACCGGTCGTGGTGAGCATACGGACGGTGAGAATCCGCCAGCCGTGAGCCCGCACAACATCACTCGACCACGTCGCGGGCTGGCTCTTGCTCGCTGGCGAAAGCCCTGGACTTTCCGGCCTTAAGCTCAGCTACCTGGCGCTGGAGATCCCCGGCGACGTCCTCCAGGATGCGCAATTGCTCGGTGCGCCGGTCAATTGCGCCCTGGAGCCGCGCGATTTGCTGACGCAGCCGCGAGTTCTCCCTTTCGAGCATTTGTGAGCCGGCGTCGGCGGCGGTCCGCCGCCCTCCGCCACTCCCTGGGCGGCCCTCGGGACCGCCCGCCACCCGGTCTTGGAACTGGCGGATGAGCCCATCCACTTCCTTGCGCTCGACCCCAGGGGGGCAAAGGCTGCGCAGCAGAAACAAGCGCGCCAAGTCGGGCTGGTTGCGCCCGCGCTCCCAATGCTGGATGGCGCCCTTGGTAGCATTCAACCGCCGCGCCAGCCCCTCCTGGCTCAGCCCTAACCGCTGACGCACCCGCCGGATCATCTTTGGCACATCCAAAGTAGCCATCGCTTGCCTCCCTGCTGTAAATTGGAGCCGCAAATTAGAGCTTGACAAACACTACACGTGTAGGCTAGACTAACCTTGTCCTTGCCTCTCACCCGCAGCGCAAGGCGCTCGGCATCCGGCGGGATCCGGCCTTCTCCTGGATCCAGACCATGCGGCCTTCCACAGTCCGCATGGTTTTTTTGACGAATGTATAGTTACTAGTAAGTTACGTCACTTATATGGCACTATCCCTCAACCTGCGAAAGACGCCGTTTCTCTGCCAACCAAACCGGGGCAAATCCAAGCATCGGGCGCTCATCTCAACCCTTTTCTCCCAGTTTGTGCGGGCATTTTGCACCGTCCATGAAACCTTCCATCGCCGGCCTCCGCGAGAGGTTCCCACCCCGAATGGCGAAAGTCTCATACCGTCACGGTCTGAATATCCCACTGCGGGCAAAGCCGCTCCTGCTGCGCTCCGGCACGGGTCGCATGAGCGGCCCTCGCAGCGCCGGGCCGGATCGACCGCCTTCAGGGCAAGCCAGCCTCCCTTGCCGCATCGTTCTACCTTGCGTCTAGGCTACATCACAAATCTTGACGGGTCAAGCGCTATTCCACAACTAGCCTACGCGGAGCATCGCGGCGCCGGGGGGCCGTGGCGGAAGGTTTATCTTCAACAGGATGCGCTTGGACAGCTTTTCCAGGACATCCCCTTTTCTCCCCGGGCCGGTCCCGGCTCCTGACCCATCTGGGCCACCCAGCCTGACTCGATCCCCTCGCGCAGTTAAAATTTCACCCTCGATTTTTTCAAAACCCATTCAATCCTGCTGTGCAGAGAGGAGAATAAACAATGCAGCCAACCCAAGGTCAACTCAATAATTTGGGGGCTTCCACGCTTCCCAAAGTGGCGATTACTACTATCACTACGGTTCCGGCGCAAGCACCGGCGGCGCTGCCGTCTCCGGGCCCACTCGCCTGGCGTCCCGCATCCATGCGCAAGCCCGAAATGGCGTCTACGCTGCCCCAGGCCGCGCGCTGCTCAGAGAGAGGATGCGTGTTTCCCGCGGCGCCGGGATGCGATGGGAAATGCCTCCACCATCTCCGGCAGAGCCGGGAACCCATCTTATTCTCATCCTATCAGCCAACTCGCGCCGTATTGGATCGCGGGAGGTTCGGAGTTCCGAGTGAAGAAATTGACACCTCCCGGAATCGCGATCGCCGGCAACTGGTGGCGATGCGCGAAGCATTCCTTGAGGATTGATTTGTACCGGATTTCATCCCGCAAAGTGAGGTGATATGGCCGTGCCTTTACAACAATGGACGCAAAACATTCTACCCACGCCGGCGCCCGACGCCCCGAGACCTGAAACCATCGACCCACTGCTAACGGTAGCGGGCGCGTGGAATTCACTTCGCCGCCGCACGGGAATTCCTCTCGCCCGCGCCACGTTTTACCGGTGGGTCAGCAGTGGGAAGATTTACTCGCTGCGGATGGGACTTAAGGTTTATATCCCAAGTTCCGTGGTTGAGGGAATCGTGAGGCAATGCAAGGGCGGCGGCGCGGTCTGGCACATTGGCGAATAGCGCGAAAAGCCACCGGGAAGGCGCCCTTCGAAATGGATGCGGCTAGTCATCAGGCCGTGCGGCCCAGCAGAGATCGAAGGGCGCCTTCGAGTTCTGGATAGCGGAAGAGGAATCCTGTGGATTTGAGCCGCACCGGATTCAGGCGCTGGCTGGCAAGGAGCAACTCACCGGCCACTTGACCCAACGCCAAACGCAATGCGAAAGCCGGGAGGGGCAGTGCGGCAGGCCGTCCGAGAACTTGTCCCAAGGTCTTCACAAACTGTCTGTTGGTAACGGGGCACGGAGAAGCGGCAATTACCGGCCCGCGCAAAGCCTCGGTTCGGAGGCAGTGTTCGATAACCCCCGCTGCGTCATCCAACGCGATCCAGCTCATATATTGCCGGCCGCTCCCGAGCGCCCCTCCCAAACCCATGCGAAAAGGCCGGAGCATCACTGCCAGCGATCCGGCTTCCTTACTAAGCACCACTCCAAACCTCAGGCTGATGGCGCGGATGCCCTGCTCGCCGGCAAGCGCGATTTCAGCTTCGACGTCACGGCATACGCCGGCAAGAAATCCAGATCCGGGACCGCTCTCCTCATCCAAGATGTCATCCCCACGATCGCCATAGTAGCCCGCGGCGGAGGCGCTCACGAGCACGCGCGGGGGCCGTTTGAGACGCGCGAGTGAGCCGCACAAAAGGCGGGCGCCATTGACCCGGCTTTCACGGATGCGAGCCTTCTTCCGCTCGCTCCACCGCGCGGACCCCACGCTCTCTCCGGCAAGGTGAATCACCGCATCAAACGTGGTCTCAGGCAGATCAGGCGCGATGTCTGATTCAGGGTTCCAATGGATCCGGGAAAAGTCTGGAGAGGAACTTGCGCGGGTCAAACGGATAATACCGTGGCCCCCGGCGATAAGCCGGGAAACCACCGCCGACCCGATCATACCGCTTGCCCCGCTAACGAGGAATTGCATGGCGCATGGACCCCCGTGAACGTTTGTCCATGTTGATGGTAGCACGGACAGAGGCAGGAGCGAGAGGGGGGCACGGCCAACTTTAGGATTACTCATCAACACGCCATGCAAAATCGTAAGGGCACGGTTTTAACCCTGCCGAAAACGAGGCATCTATACACATT
>JBOGJX010000153.1:0-5205 GCA_050745285.1 Terriglobia bacterium | reverse complement strand
GCCCACGGCAGTGCGCAGCAAGCAGCGTCCCTACGAAAGCGCCTATAGATTCCCCATCGCATAGCCCTAAAATTCCATCTTCACCATAAACTGGAATTCCCGCCCCGGATCCACGTTGCTGATGCCGCCGAGCGGCTGCCCAAAGCCAGGCAGCCGGACCCCATCCGCGGCGTTGCCATATATTCCATTCCGCCCAATGATATTGGGGTGATTGAACACGTTGAAGGCTTCGGCGCGCAATGTCACGCGGGCTCGTTCTTTCAAATTAAACACCTTCTCAACAAAAGGCGAAACGTCATAAACGGGCGTTCCGCGCCCCGTGTCGCGCCCTACTACGGCGCCATGGATCACGGGCCGGTCGGAGCGCGAGCCGTCGCCGTTGTTGTCAGCGCCGGTCGTGATGTTGAACGGCATTCCTGATCCCAGCGATGCGACGCCTCCCGCGTCAAAGCCATAGGGAAGTTGCCACCATCCGCTGAACACGGCGCGATGCCGTTGGTCGAGCAGGCTATTCCCGCGCTCATATTTTCCCAGTTGGTTGAAGTCGTTCGGATTCTCGTTGGGTGCGTCCCATTCCACGGTGTCAATGGAGTGCGAGTAAGTGTAGCTCGCAAGCAAGGAAAAACGATTGAAATGCCGCTTCAGGTTGATTTGTAAGCCGTCGTAGTTGGCATCGCCTTCGTTGATGTAAGTCACGATCTGGCGGTATCCATTGGGCCCGGACGCAATAGGTCGTGTCAGGTTGGCAACAGCCGCCGGACGTGTTTCTCCGGGCTGCGTGCGGATCAACGCATTCGGCGCGTTCAGGTCAACCGGCCGCGGAATCTTTACCGTAAGCTGGTGGACATAGTCGACGCTCAGGAACCACTGTCCTGGCCATTCATGCTCCACCCCCGCTGTGGTCAGTTGGGTGTATGGGTTCAGTAATTGGTTGGGATAAGCCGGTAGCGCGCTCACGTCAAAAAAAGGGCTGAGATAGCCCCGCTCACCGGGGCGCACGGTGATATCACGCGGCGGCAGCGCCGCCCCCGCCGGAAGCGACGCTAGCGGCGCAAGCGAATTGGGAAATCCAAGCTGGCCTGGCTGCACGCTGAAATTAAAAAATCCAGTGGGGCCGCCGAGCAGCCAACTCGCCGCCATGTCTGTTTGAAGGTTTGAGGTATAAATGCCGTAACTCGCCCGCAACACCGTCCTCGAATCTCCCAGCAGGTCATAAGCGAGACCTACGCGAGGCGAGAAGTTGTGGCGTCCATCAGTGAAGGTCTGCAAATCGTAACGCAGGCCAAGATCCAGCGTGAGGTCAGAGCGCAGTTTCAGGTCGTCTTCAGCGAACGCAGCCCACTCCCATTCCCTCACGTTATAGGAAGCGTTACCGAAGCCTTGGGTGAATTGCTGAACATCCGCCAAAGTGAGCGCGGAGACGGGCACATCAATTCCCGGCTTCACCACGAACTGGCCTTGCGCAAAAGGGCCGCCAAATTCCTGGCTGTTCCCCCCTGACGATGAGTAAAGCGCCTCCGTGCCGAGCTTCACAATTTGCCGACCGTGGGTGAGGGCTATAATATCCGCTCCCTCCAACTGCCGGTTCGAAAGCAATGCGCTTTGCGATTGGCCCACGGTGGCGAGACCTGGGTATATGAATTGGGTGGATGGCTCGGCCGGAGTGAACTGGGTGATCGGAGAGCCCAGCATGAAATCCACGCGAGCCTCATTAACAAGGCGCGGATTGACCACGGCTGTTTCTGAAAGGCCCGCGGTATAAGTCCTCCGGTGGAAGGTGCGCGCGGCGCTCGGAAGGTTCAAGCCGCCAACGGTGTCGGAGGGGTTGGTATCGTAAAAGAGATCCAAATCCGCGTGCGCGGTCAGTGTGTTGTCATTATTAATCTGGTGATCCAGTTTCGCCAGGAAAAGCGCTTGGCGGAACCTTCCCGCGAAGACGCCGGGCGCAAGCGGCGATGTGATGGAAGAATCACGATTGCGATCGTCTATCTCGCCGGACGCTATGTAAAACGTGCGGTTCTTAACCAGTGGGCCGGAAATGGCGCCGGCGATCTGCCCCAACTGATCCGCCGTGCGGCAGCAGGAAACAGGGTCGCGAGCCTCAATCCCAGTAGGCCGGAATAGTCCGTCGAACTCGCCGTGAGACTGATTGGTTCCCGATTTAGTGACCAGGTTCACCACCGCACCCGCCGAGCCGCCATACTGGGAGGAAAAGCTGCTCGTCAGGACCGAAATTTCCTGAATGGCCGGGAGCGGGATGTTGGCGAAGATAGTTTGCCGTCCCCAGGCGTCATTGCTCCGGCTCCCATCCACCACAAAATCCGTCTGCCGGCGGCCGCTGCCATTCACCACGAACAGAGTGTTGTTGAGGAACATGTCGCCCGCCGTGCGGGACAACCGCGCCGCCGAGTCGAGCAACGGAAGCGCCGTGAGATTGCGGCTCAGGATGGGCGTGTGATTGACCGCCGCAGCATCCAGGTGAAATCCAAGCTGCGGAGAATCCGATGGAATGCCAGCGGCGGTCCCGTAGACCGTGACTTCACTTCGGCTGGCTTCGGGGCTCATCGTCACCAGAGCCATTGCCGTCCGGCCGGAACGCAGCCATAACGCGCCAATCTCCTTGGCCGCAAAGCCAGCCATTGAAACGCGCACCCGGTATTGGCCCGTCATCGGCAAGTCGACTAGTGCGAACCGGCCGCCCCCGTCCGTCTGAGCCTGGCGCGTGAGGCCCGTCGCTGTGTTCGCAACGGCAACCTTGGCTCCCCGGAGCGCGTTGCCGTTTTCATCGACCACTTGCCCACGAAGACTCGCGCGGTCAGGCGCTTGCGCAATGGCCACGCCTGCCAACAACAGGTACAAAACAGCCATCCATTTTAAGGACCGCCTTCTCACCCGCATCAACCTCCATCGCGGCGCCGCTTCCCCTATCTTACGACACAAGTGCGTGTTGATGGGGCGCATGATTGCTTACCCCCGGGCGGCAGTGTAGCGGCGGGTTTACCCCGCCGCCTCAAAATGGCGGCATAAAGCCGCCTCTACGTCACCTGAGAATGAGCGATGACAAGGCGTCCATTTTCCGGTTTACGAATCGGAGGGCGCCGTTGTAGCCTTTGTAAGGTAGGAGATGTGGGCCGGTAGCTCAATGGTAGAGCACTGCCCTTTTAAGGCAGGGGTTCTGGGTTCGAGTCCCAGCCGGCTCAGAGAACCACTCAATTCGACCCACACGGAGGGATTCCATGACCGCGCGCATACTGAATGGGGAGCCCATCGCCGCCATCATTAGGAACGAGCTCGCAACGGAAATCGCAGCGCTCAAGTCCGCTGGAATTGTTCCTGGCCTTGCCGCAGTGCTGGTGGGCGAGAACCCTGCGTCCCAGATCTACGTGCGCAGCAAGGTGAAGACCTGCGAAGCCCTCGGACTATACAGCGAACAAATCGAGCTCCCAGCCACCACGAGAACGGAAGAGCTTCTCCGCTTGGTGCGCGATCTCAACGCACGCAACGAGATTGACGGCATTCTGGTACAACTCCCGCTCCGGCCCCAGGTGGATGCGAAAGCGGTGTTGCTGGCCGTCGACCCCGCGAAAGACGTTGACGGGTTTCATCCAATCAATATCGGCAACCTGGTCAGCGGGCGGCCCGGCGTGGTACCCTGCACGCCGGCCGGCATTATCCAGTTGCTCGAGCGCAGCAACATTCCCGTCCGCGGCGCGCGCGCGGTGGTGATTGGCCGGAGCGACACGGTGGGCAAGCCCTTGGCCATGCTCCTACTCCACAAGAATGCCACCGTCACCATCTGCCACTCGCAGACGCCGCATTTGTCTGCGGTGACACGGGAAGCCGATCTCCTCGTGGCCGCTATTGGAAAACCCGCCCTGGTCAGTTGGGACTTCATCAAACCGGGCGCGACGGTGATTGACGTGGGCACCACCCGCCTGACGCGCCCCGAAGAAGTACGCGCGGCTTTTCATGAACCGCTTGAGGCGCTCGAACGGCTTGCCGTCAGAGGATCGATTCTGGTGGGCGACGTGCAGGCGGAAGACGTTAAGGAAATCGCTGGAGCGTATGCGCCCGTTCCGGGCGGCGTGGGACCGCTCACCATCGCCATGCTGATGTCCAATACGGTCGGCGCCGCACGTCTGCGGCGCGGCAATAGTCTCAAATCTCAAATCTGAAATCTCAAATTGAAAAAGGGACCGCGGTCATTTGTGCCGTTCGATCCGCCGGTAATATCCGGTCCACGCATGCCAACGGAGCAACACCAAATCAGCAAACATCCGTGCGGAATCGCGCAGGAACCGGACCCGCGTGGCAGGGTCGTTGTTCCAGCGCACGGGCACTTCGAGAATCTTTCCGTCCAGGCGCCGGATGAGGAAGAGGATCTCCGGATCAAACCCGAATCCCTCCACCCGTTGCAGCTCAAAGGCGCGCCGCGTCGTCTCGCGCCGGAAGAGCTTGAAGCCGCACTGCGTATCATGAATCTTCAGCCCGGTAAAAAGACGAACCAGAAGATTGAAAAACCGCCCGGCGTACTCTCGAAACCAAGGCTGGCGGATTCCGGTCAATTTCCGGTTGAGCGCTCGCGATCCGGTGACGGTGTCTGCGGACGAAGACTGAATCAGACTGAGTAGTCGATCGGCCTCTTCAATGGGGGTGGAAAGGTCCGCATCGGTAAACAGGATGTATTGTCCTTTGGATGCCAACGCTCCCCGGCGCACGCTATACCCTTTCCCGCGGTTCGTCTCGTTGCACAGGACGATCAATCCAGGCCAGCCCGCCAGAACCTCCTGAAGAATTGCAGGCATTGCGTCGCGTGAGCCGTCGTCCACAACAATGATCTCGGTGGGGAATTCCTTGGAGGTAGCATACCGGCGGATCGTTTCGAGAGATTTTCTGATCCTTCCGGCCTCGTTGTAGGCGGGGATTACTATGCTCAAAAACGGTTGGGTCATGGGCTACGCTGCGAAGGGGGGCGCGGCAAGCAGCGCCCCTACGTGGGCTGGAAGTTAGTGTGCTGTCCAATAAAAAATGTGGACAATCGGACGGGCCGTGGCGCCGGAATCTTGCCGGCAAATTCCGCCGGGGTGGCGGCGCTACACGGTCCACCCAATTACCGGGCAGCGCACTAGCATGACTATGTTAAGTTCGTAGGCTGGCGCGTCAGGGCACGGCTTTAGCCGTGCCATTGAGTTAACTGCTCATGAT
>JBOGJX010000152.1:0-15237 GCA_050745285.1 Terriglobia bacterium | reverse complement strand
GCCGGAGACTCTGGCGGCGAGCACGCTACGGCACGGTTAAAACCGTGCCCTGCCGCGCTGCCTCAAAAGCGCCAGTCCTGGCAGCAATCATCGCCGCCACCGCGCTTGCATGGGCCGGCTGCTCAAGTAAACAACCTGCGCCACCCGAGCCCGTGGTCAGCGTGCAAGTGGCCGCGGTCCAGAAGGAAACCATCAAGCGCATGATTACGGCGAATGCACTGTTGTTTCCACTTGATCAGGCAACCATTGTCCCCAAGATCAGCGCGCCAATCCTCAAATTTTACGTCAGTCGCGGCAGTCACGTGCACGAAGGCCAGTTGCTAGCCACGCTTGAAAGCAAGGATTTGTCCGCGGCCGTGGTGGAGAATCAGGGAGCCTATCGCCAAGCCCAAGCCACATACGCCACGAGCACGAAAGTCACTTTGCCGGAGCAGATCCAGACCGCCGAGTTGACCGTTCAATCCACGCGGCAGGCGATGCAGACGGACCAACTCATCTATCAGAGCCGCCTGAAGCTTTACAAAGCGGGCGCAATCGCGCGCAATCTGATGGACCAATCGAAAGTGACGTACATCCAGGCCAACAACCTGTATCAGATTGCTCTGAAGCACCTAAAGGCGTTGCAATCCATTGGAAAGCAGCAGCAGATGAAATCTGCTCAGGGACAGTTAACGACAGCCCAGGGTAAATTTCTTGCCGCCCAAGCCCAATACAATTACTCCAACATTACGAGCCCGATCACTGGCGTGGTCACCGACCGGCCGCTTTACGAAGGGGAAATGGCTTCCGCTGGATCGCCCCTGATTACCGTGATGAACACATCGAGCGTGGTGGCGCGCGAGCACATCTCCCCGCAAGAGGCAGCGTATCTGCGCGTGGGTGACCCAGCCACCATTTCCCTTGGGGAAGGCTTGGACAGTGTGACAGGTAAAGTGACCGTGGTCAGCCCAGCGCTCGACCCGGGCAGCACGACGGTCCAGGTATGGGTCGAGGCCCCGAATCCCGGCGGCCGCCTCAAAGCCGGATCAACTGTTACGGTGAGCATGGTCGCCGAGACCATTCCCAATGCGCTGGTGATACCCACAGTCGCGTTGCTTACCGCTCCGGACGGGACCACGTCGGTGATGGTGGTTGGTCCGGATAACGTTGCGCACCAGACCAGCGTGAAGACGGGCGTCCGGCAAGGCAGTGAAGTCGAGATCACGAGCGGACTTAAATCAGGTCAACAGGTCATAACCGATGGCGCCTATGGCTTGGCGGACGGAACGAAGGTGAAGTTCTGAAAACAGAGGCGAGAGACTCCTGGTTCCCAGCCCTTCCCTCACCCGGCACGGCGGGAAGCACTACTTCCCCGCGCCACCCTCTCCCACTGGGAGAGGGCTGGATTGCCAAAAACAGACAGGGCGCTTCAAGCGAATGAATCAACCACCAGAAAAACGCCAAGACACAAAGAATCCGGCCCAGAAGGACGAGAACGCATCCTCCTATTGGTTCGCCCGCGAATCCAAATCAATTATTTTTCTGATCATTGTGCTGGCGCTCGTGGGCGCCTACATGGCGTTTACTATTCCCATCTCAGTTTTTCCAACCACCAATTTTCCGCGCATCATCATCGCCGCCGATAACGGCGTGATGCCCATCGACCAAATGCTGGTGACGATCACCAGGCCTCTCGAAGAAGCCGTCAGCGGAGTCATGGGTATTCAAGACGTGCAATCCATCACCAGCCGCGGGTCAGCCGAGGTCGATCTTTATTTTAGCTGGACCGTCGACATGTTCCAGACTCTCGACCGCGTGAACGCGGCCGTTGCGAGGATGCGGTCCACCCTGCCGCCCACGGTGAAAATCACCACGAATCGCCTGCAATTTTCGAGCTTCCCTATTCTTGGCTATAGCCTGACCTCAAACACCATGCCGCTGACGCAGCTCTGGGAAATGGCCACGTACACGTTCAAACCCCGGCTGAACAGTTTGCCGGGCGTTGGAACGATTCTCATCCAGAGCCACGAGGTGCCGGAATTCCAGATCACTCCGAACCCGGCCAAGTTGCTGGTCACGCACGTCACGATATCCGACATCCTGAACGCGGTTGGAAGCTCCAACCTGATTCAGTCTCCAGGACTCTTAGAACGTAACCACCAGTTATACCTGGGGCTGATCAGCGGTCAGGTTCACAATCCGCCGGAAATTGCCAATATCTTCATCAAGAAGGACCCGAATGGCGATCCTATCTATGTCCAGGATGTTGCCACCGTCGCATCCTCTATCGCGCCCAACTACACCGTTGTGACCGCTAACAACAAGCCCGCCGTGCTAATTAACGTCAACCGGCAGCGAGCCAGCAACACGGTGCGCGTTGCGGACGAAGTCCACGTCGAGATGAAGAAGATCGAGCAGACGCTGCCGCCGGACGTGAAGGTCAGCAATTTCTACGACCAGTCGTGGATCGTGGGCGAATCCATCAAGAGCGTGCGCGACGCCATTCTGATCGGCATACTTCTCGCCTCCGCGGTGCTGGTGCTGTTCCTGCAGGACTGGGGATCGTCATTTATTGCCGGCATGGTTATTCCGATCAGCATCCTGATGACGTTTATTGCGCTGAAGGTGCTGGGACAGAGCTTCAATTTAATGTCACTCGGCGGGCTCGCGGCCGCGGTCGGGCTGATTATCGACGACGCGATTGTAGTGGTGGAAAACGTGGTCTTGCGCCGCGAGGCCGGGGAAGGGCGGTTCGAAGCGGTTTCGCATACGCTGAACGAGCTCACCAAGCCCTTAATCGGCTCCACGCTGACCCCTATCGTCGTCTTCGTGCCCTTGATCGCCATCACCGGGGTGACGGGCGTATTCTTTCGCGCCCTCGCCGTAACTGTGGCCGTGGCGCTTTTCTGTTCTCTTACGCTCGCGCTCACCTGGACTCCCAACCTGTGCCTTTATCTGCTCCGGCAGAGGGGCGATCCCGACGCCGGCAAAGATGCGGCGGTTGCGGGCGGCGGCGCCACCCCGGCCCCGGCGGAGGTGGATGACCCTCCGGCGACCCCGGCTGAGCTCACGCCCGAGCAACTCGACGTCAGGCGAATGATGGCCGTCGAAGAGCGCTCGATGGGAAAGATGCTCAGCCGGGCCATTCATTTTTATGATCGCGGATTTCGCCGCGTGTTGGCGCGCCCCTGGTTGCTGGCGGTTGTCGCCGTGGTTCTGATTGTGGTTTCCTTTTTCTGTTACCGCCACATCGGGTCTGGTCTGCTGCCGGAGATGGACGAGGGAGGCTTCATTCTTGACTACGTCACGCCGCCCGGCAGTTCACTGGCCGAGACCGATCGGATGATCAATGACGTTCTGAAGATCGTCCATTCCGTTCCCGAAGTGGCGAACACATCGCGCCGCACCGGGTTGCAACTGGGCCTCGCGGCGGTGACGGAAGCCAACACCGGTGATATCTCCGTCAAACTCAAAACGAATCGTCACCGCGATATCTGGACCATCATGAATGAAATCCGCGACGAGGTTGCCCGGCAGGAGCCCGCCGTGACCGCGGATTTTGTCCAAAAGCTTCAGGACATGATCGGAGACCTGACCAGCGCCCCGCAGCCAATCAAAATCAAAATGTTCTCCCCGGACGCGAAGCTTTTGGACTCCTGGGCTCCTAGAGTAGCAGACGCCATTGGCAAAATTCAGGTGAGCGGCAACCATCCGGTGGTGGACGTCAATGACGGCATTGACTCGACGACGAGTGGACCGGCTGTGGTTTTCAATGTCGACGTGGCGAAGGCCGCCCATGCGGGCTTTACGCCGCAAAACGTCGTCAACGAGGCTACCGCGATGCTCGACGGCGTTCCTGCCTCCATGCCCGTGGTTGTCAACGACCGCCCGTACACCCTGCGCATCCGCTACCCCCAAGCCATCCGGTCATCGCTGGATGCGATGAACAACACCATGTTGATGAGTCCCACCGGGCAGACAGCGAATTTGGGTTCTCTCGCTACCATGACCGAGCTGCCCGGGCAGACCGAAATCCTGCAGGACCACCAGCAGCGCTACGTCGCTGTCACCGCGCGCCTGCAGGGTTTAGATTTGGGCCATGGGATGGCCGCGGTGCAGAAGGTGGTCAGCGGCCTCCATCTTCCCCCCTCCATCCGGATAGAGTACGGTGGGACCTACAAGACAAAAAAAAAGGCGTTCAACGATCTCGTGCTGGTGCTCGTGTTGGCGGTGGTGTTCGTCTTCCTTGTGCTGCTCTTCGAATTCAGAAATTTCTCCGCGCCCATCGCCATACTCGCCTCGGCCATCCTTTCCACCTCAGGCGTCTTTTTCGCCCTGCTCATCACCGGCAAGACGTTTAACCTGTCTTCGTTTATGGGGCTCATCATGGTGATCGGAATTGTGGCGAAGAACGGCATCCTGGTGCTGGACGCGGAGGGAAAGTTCCTTGGCGCGGGCTTTTCCGCCAAAGAGGCCATCATTCAAGCCGGCCGCCGCCGGCTGCGTCCAATCCTGATGACGGCCTTAGCCGCGGGACTCGGATTTCTTCCCTTAGCTCTTGCTATCGGCTCGGGATCACAAATGCTTCAGCCGCTGGCCATCGCGGTGATCGGAGGACTCTTGATAGCAATCGTCCTCTCCCTGGTCGTCACACCCGCCATCTATTACTACATGACCCGCCGGCACCATGCCGCCCCCAGCCCCGCAGCCACGCCGCGGGTGGCGTAGCGGCGATTTTACATCGCCACATGTCAAGCGGTCCCAACGCGCGCGAATGGCGGGATAAACCCGCCGCTACACTTTTTCGGCATCCTTCATCGGACGTGCTTCAGCCATTTCACATAGTCCGTGTAGAGTTTCACGGAATCCGGCGGACCGGCGAAAGCCAGCGAGCCGGGCTTATTCATCATCCCCTGGTACTGATACACCAGAATCTTTTCCACCCAGGGCGAGACGGCCTCTAACTGCCTTCGAACGCGGTCAAAAGGGGCTGGAAGGAGGGCGCTGCCGTAGACTTTGCTTTCGAACTTGAAGATTTCAACGTCGGCCCAGATCGCCACCTTGGGCACCTGGTCGTGAGCCTTCCGCAAGCCTTCGTAAAAGGCTGAGGTCTCATCCACCTTCGATTTCTCGACGCCCACCTCATCTTGATAAGCAATAATATCCACATCCATGGATTCCAATTGCTTCACGTATTTTTCGTCCGGAACCGCCACCCGGGTTCCGTACGGAGCGATTAAGATGCGCGCACGCGGGGTCAGTTGGCGCGCCAGCCGTGAGCAAGTGTTGACGTAGCGAATGAATTTGCTGGAATAATACCGGTCAATAAAGGCCTCATTCGGCCAGTACCAGCCATAGAAGCTGCGATGATGGCCATAGAGCCTGGCGAGTTCCTCAATCGCCTGAAGGCGCCTTTTGGCGGCTGCCGGATCTGAGACGATGTCAGGGCTGGCCCAGTCGCCATAGAATCCTCCCCCAATAAAAAATTGCACACCATACTTATCAGCCGCTGAAAGGACCGTCTCCATAGGATCAGCGCACCCCAATTGCCATTTCGGGAAGATCGTGGTTCGGTAAAAAGCTCTGTAGTAAAGCGCCGTGGACATCAGGACCAAGTACTTCATCCCCACGTCCGCGATCTCTTTGACCTTGGCCGCCCACTGTTCACAGGTGAAGCAGGCGCAGGCTGGATTCCAGTTAACCCCCTCCACGGTAGAAGCATGTTGAAATTCAAACCAACTTCCTGAAATCGGCTTCACCGCCGTGGAAGTAGGGAGGGCGGTTAGTAGGCGTGGAAAGGCTCCGAGCGCGACCCCGCCAATGCTCACCGCGCCAAGAAAATCCCTACGGTTTAATTTCCCCATCGTGGATAACGCTCCCTTTACAGGCCCACTACCGGTCTTTGGGATGTATGCGAACCCTCGTCGTGATCGCAGACACCGCAGACCTTGAGGTGTGTGCCTGCACTTTTCGAGCAACGGGCGGTGGGTTACAAGCAGCCGGTGAAGTTGCTCCAGGTCAACCGCGACCTGCTTCCGCAATCTATCCGACACGCCGCAATCCTCCCTCGCCCCTCAGATGCCGGGTGAAGGCGTTGTCTTCATCCAGGTCAACGAGATTAAGTGGCCGTCCTAATGCCCTTGCTGCTCTTGCCATCGTGCCGAAGAACGCCTCCGGCTGCAGGCCCGATACAGCCAAGTCTACATCAGAACCCTCGCCCACGATCCCCTCAGCCGCGGAACCAAAAACGTATACTTCCCAAGCGCCAGCGGCCTTCAGCTCGGCGACGGCTTTCCCAATCTGCTGATCTACATTTGCACCCATCGATAACTCTCCTTCGACGTAGATTACCCCAAGGGCCCTATGGTAAGCCATCCCGAATCTATAGTGGTCGGCCAAAAGTCCTCTGCCGCGGGTGGCGTATACATCCCGGCCGGCGAGGTTTTGAGTTCCGGCTTGGGCGCCGCAAGCAGCGCCCCTACAAATGCTTTTGAGGGCTGCGGCTGGCGCGTCCTCAGACGACCGCTGATTCGTTGTATTCGCCGAAGACGTTACGCATGGCGGTGGAAATCTCGCCGACCGTGGCGTATGCCTTGACGGCATTGAGGATGAAGGGCATCAGGTTGTGCCCGTCACGCGCGGCGGATTCTACCGCCGCCAACGCCGCGTTCACGTGGCTGGCGTTGCGGCGAGCGCGCAAACTGCGGAGCCGCGCGACCTGCTCCCGCTCGGTCCCTGGATTGATGCGCAACGTGGCTGGCGCAGGCGCCCCGCCTGTGGTATAGCGGTTGACTCCCACCACCACGCTCTCGCCCGCTTCCACCGATTTCTGGAACTCGTAAGCGGCCTGCTGGATCTCGCGTTGAATATAACCATTTTCAATCGCGCGCAGAACGCCACCCATGGCTTCGATCCTCTCGAGATAGGCGCTCGCGCCCTGCTCGATTCCATCCGTCAGTTTTTCGACGTAGTAGGACCCGGCGAACGGATCAATGGTATTGGCCGCGCCGCTCTCGCAGGCGATGATCTGCTGCGTGCGCAGCGCCAGTAGCGCGGCGCCCTCAGATGGCAGCGCCAGAGCCTCGTCGCGGGCGTTCGTATGCAAGGACTGCGTGCCGCCGAGCACGGCGGACAAGGCCTGGAGCGTGACGCGGACAATATTCACGTCCGGTTGTTGCGCGGTGAGCGTACTTCCCGCCGTTTGGGCGTGGAAACGGAACATCCAGGAGCGGGGATCGCACGCCTTGAACTTGTCGCGGGCTATCCGCGCCCACAATCGCCGCGCGGCGCGGAACTTCGCTACCTCCTCCAAGAGGTTGTTGTGCGCGTTTAGGAAGAAGGAAATGCGGGGAGCAATATCATCCACCCGAAGGCCGCGAGCGACGGCCGCGTCAAGGTAGCCGGTGGCGTTTGCCATCGTGAAAGCGAGCTCCTGCACGGCCGTCGAGCCGGCCTCACGGATGTGGTATCCGCTGATCGAAATCGTGTTCCAGCCGGGCGCGTGGTCGCGGCAGAACTCGAAGACGTCAGTTACCAATCGAAGCGCGGGAGCCACCGGATAGATGTATGTCCCACGCGCGATATATTCTTTCAGAATGTCGTTCTGCACCGTGCCGGCAATGGCGCCAGGGCGAGCACCCTGTTTTTCCGCCACGACCAGGTAGAGGGCGAGCAAGATGGCTGCCGTGGCGTTGATCGTCATCGACGTGGAAACACGGTCGAGCGGAATCCCCGCAAAGAGGGCTTCCATGTCCTCGAGCGAGTCGATCGCCACGCCCACGCGGCCCACTTCGCCATCTGCGAGCGGGTGATCTGAGTCAAGGCCGATTTGCGTAGGAAGGTCGAACGCCACCGAAAGACCCGTGGTGCCGTGTTCGCGCAAATAGCGGTAGCGCGCGTTTGATTCCGCCGCGCTGCCGAATCCCGCGTATTGACGCATCGTCCACAAACGGCTGCGATAGAGCGAGGGATAGATGCCGCGCGTGTAAGGGAACTGGCCGGGAAAGCCGAGCTGCTTCGCCGCGTCCCATCCGGCCAGATCTTCGCCGGTTGAGAAGAACTTTTCATTTGACTCAGATGAATTAGAACGCTTTTGCGAAGGCGGGTTCGATGTCTTTGGATCGCTCATTACAAGCCGGACTCGATCATCGGATGCTGCGAGCCTTGAGGAAAGAATACAGAGCGAAGAAAATCAAGGCAACTGTAAAGGCCACGCAGACATATACCAACATGGAGAGGCCAACCGATGGACGGTTGAGGTATTTCCTCCACTCCATCATGGAAGCCTCGCCGCCCACCACGGCCAGGCTGAGAAAGAAAAGGCCGATGGCGAACTCAAACAACCTGCGTCCCAGGAGCCAGACTTTGCGCACCCGATCCCCAAGATTAGCCAAACCGGCACCTTCCTTCGCTCGCACAGAACCCATCCTAGCTATGGTATGAAGGATTGCAGGGGCAGTCAAACCGTTGCGGCCCATTGCATGCCGCCCAGGATGATGAAAAATTCCGCAGACACGTCATTCTGAAGACGTCGCCGCAGCGACCGGCAAAGAATTTCGCGGATGGTTGATTGAGCATAGAAGTAGATTCCTCGCTTCGCTTAGTCAGAGAAGATCATACTTTGGGCGGCACGGCCTTTCTGGTTTAAACTGTTAAGCTGGCTCGGTGGCGCCAACGCTAAAGTCCACAGAACCATTTGCACCGGCGGCTTAATCCTGATGTCTCTATTTGCGCGCATTATCTTCGCTTCGATGATGCGGCGGGACCGCCGCCGGGCGAAGTTCGCAGCCAAGCAGCGCGAAGAGGAATTAAGCGAGCCTCCGGCCCCGGGCGCCCATCTGGCAACGGGGCGCCGGGGGGAGGCCCTGGCCTATTGGTACCTGCGTTGTCAGGGTTACACGGTGGTGGCGCAGAACCTGCGGATGCGGCAGGATGCCGGCGAGTTGGACTTGGTAGGATGGGATGGCCCCGTCCTGGCGTTTGTCGAGGTGAAGACGCGAAGCTCTCTCGATGCGGGTTTGCCGGGAGAGGCGGTGGGCGAAAATCAGCGGCGGCGCATCGCCAAAGCGGCTGAAGTCTATATACGCCGCCTGAAGCGAAAAGGGGTAAACTACCGGTTCGACATCGTAAGCGTCATCTGGAATAGAGATGATGGGTACAGCTTGAGTCTGATCAAAGACGCGTTCCGTGCCGCAGGCACAATTACGCATTAACAGCCGGTCATATCGCTTGGCAACAGCCGCAAAGCATGAAAATGGATCTGGAAGGGCATGGCTTTAGCCATGCCGCCAGGAAACCACTATTTAACTCTCCCGCTGCGGCGACCGCCCATCGCCGCAGCGAGAGACAGCAAGAATGGGGGGAGCACGTTACGGCAATCGTCGATTGCAGCCGCTGTCTAGGAATCCCATGCTGTTGCATCATGTCTTATTGCTGAAGCACCTCCGCGAAGCAATCCTCTTTGCTCCGTTCCTGGCTTACGCCTATTATCTGGTCGCTGCCGCCTGCGCCCGCCGTTTTTCCGGCCGAACTCCCTGCCAAGGCCTGGACTTCACCCCTCCGATCAGTATTTTGAAGCCGGTGCGCGGCGTGGACCGCCTGGCGTATGAGTGCTTTTCGAGTTTTTGCCGCCTCGATTATCCTGAGTACGAGATCATTTTCGGCGTCGCCGATCCCGCCGATCCTGCCATCCCGATTATCCGGAAGCTGATGGCGGACTTCCCCGGCTGTCCGATCCGGCTTTTTACCGGGATGAGCCAGCGCGGCCCCAATGAAAAGGCTTCTATCCTCGCACACCTCACCTGCCAAGCACGGCACGATTTGTTTGTGATGAGCGACAGCGACACCCGCGTCACGGCGGATTACCTGCGCGCGGTTGCGGCGCCGTTCCGCGACCCGCAGGTAGGCGCGGCCACGTGCCTCTACCGGGGTGAGCGCGATGCGACGCTGGCTGATACGCTTGAGGCCGTCGGCGTGAGCTCGGACTTTTTCGCGGGTGTCTTTGTGGCCAACCAGTTTGGCGGGGGCGGCTTCGCGTTAGGGGCGACTATGGCAACGACGCGCGCGCGCCTCGAAGAGATTGGAGGGTTTGAGGCGCTCGCCGACTACCTGCTCGACGATTATGAGTTGGGCCATCGGATTGCAGCGCGAGGCTACCGCGTGGAGTTGCTGCCATTTGTGGTTTCCATGGTGCTGCCTGCCCAGACCCTCGGCGGCTATTGGCAGCGGCAACTGCGCTGGGCAGTAGGCGTGCGCCAATCGCGCCCCTGGGGACACCTTGGGTTGCTCGTCACTCAGGGACTGCCACTCACTCTCGCCGCCATGGCCGCTTGCCGCTCGGTCCGCGAGGCCAGCGTCTATCTGGCGGCATACCTCGCCACACGCTATGCCATGGCGTGGAGCGTGGGCGTCTGGGGACTGAAAGATTCGATTCTGCAAGAGCGATGGTGGTTGGTGCCGCTGCGCGACGCTCTTGCCTTTGGCGCTTGGTGCGCCAGCCTGCGTTATAGCCGCGTGAATTGGCGCGGCGGCGTTTTTACCGTCCGCAAGGGCCGCCTGATTCCCACCGGTCAGTAGCCCATATCGATGATTCAGCGCGCCCCCGGGGTGCCATAATAAGCGCGAACCTAAGACCTTCGAGACTGCCGGAGGTAAGGCAGGGGCCGCTACCGCCGCTGTCGCCACACAAACTCCAAAACCGCAACCTGTCACGTAACATCTAGCGTAACTTGTGTCTTCCCTGCGAGCAGCGCCGCCGGCAGCACCACGCGATCAGCCTTGAGCTCGCCCGTCGAGGCCGACCGCAAGGCTTGGCCGTCCGGCGGATGAATGTGCACGACAACGTCCGCCGCAAAGCCTCCCGCCAATCGAATTTCCACCCGCCATCGCGCGCCGCTTCCCGCCGCGCCCGGCTGCATGGTCCATCCGATCGGGCCAAAGCGCGTGGGGCATTTCTCCACGCGAATCGTCTCGCCCGGGTTGAACCAGTGTTTAGGCGCAGCCTTCTGCAGGTGGACGACGCTGCGGTCGTGCTCTTCGTAGCAAAGCAGCCAACGCAAGCCGAGCGTGGGTTGCAGCTCGCTGTTCACCACCGCAGACCACGCATAGGCGCTGCCCTCACCGGGAAACGTGCCGGGCAGCAAGGCATCCTCGGGCGCGTAGCGGTTTCCGCAGTCCATCGCGTAACACAGGTTCCCATACAGGGCCAGCAGGAATGGCCGGTAATCTTCCTGGCGAATCCGTCCGGCGAGCGTTCCATGTTCCATGAAGTTCGAGGTGCGCGGGTAATCGCCATCCGTGTTCATGCCGAGAATCTGCTGACCGGCGATGGCGCGATGCTTGAAGTGTCCCTCGTCGAGGACCGGGTCGCCCCAATCGCTGGTCCACCAATCCATCATGTAGCGGTGATTTTCATAACTCGAGAGCTCGGCCGGCCGCCGCTGGGTGTCAAACACTGTGAAGGGTGTGATGGCCGCCCGCTTCATCGCCGGATTGCGATCCGCCAGCGTCTTCGCGAGCGAGCGCGCAATATCCGCGCGCATCTCGTTTGCAAGTTGACCAATTTGCGCGCCTTCCTGCCGCAACTTCTGATCCTGATGGTCAGCCCCCGCGCGGTTGAGGCAACGCGCGTGCTCATGCAAGCCCCGCCACGTCCAGGAGGCGTTCTGATAGTAGTACGGGTGAGACTCGGGAAAATCGTCGTCCGGCTGGCCGTTGTCCGCTTCGGGCGATCCCCAGATGAGCCCATGCCGCGGATCATCCGGCGGGAACGCCGCCTTCGTATAGCGGTATCGCACGACGACGTAGTCAATCATCCGGCGCAGCACGGGCAGCCGCTGGCGGAGCGCTCGAACGTCGCGGGCGTAGTCGTATGCGCGCGCCGAGTTCTCCAGGAAAACGCCGCAGTTCAGCGGCGCTTCCACCTGGTCCTGCGTGTTATAGAGGAAGTTGCCGTCGGGCAGGATGTAATGATCGAGGTAATGCTGGAAATAGGGTTCCGCCTCTGCGGTCAAATTCCAAAGTTGATGCGCCCACACAAATTCATAATGAGCCACCGGGAACAGAGCGTGGCTGCGCACTGGGATTTTGGTGTAAGCGCCTTCACCGATCTGATACGTGGGATCAAGCCCGTGGTAACTACAACGCGAGAGCACAATGCCGGCGCGGGCAGCGTCCAACAGCCAATCGTCCGGGATTTCCACCTGCATGCGCGTCTCGAAAAAATCGTGCCAGTGGTTCCAGATGCCCACGAGCGCTCCAAAGAATTCCTCCGCCGAGCCGTTCCAATAGCGCTCAACGAAGCCGGGACTGGCGGGTTGTCGCGCGGCACTCGTATCGCCTGCCGGGATCAGCTCTCCCGAGCCGGGCGGCGCCATCGCACGGACGCGTCCCAATGGGCGCGCCTCCGGACCGGAAGGGAGGATCACCATCACTTCATATCCCACCTGAAACTTCGGATTCCACACGCCAATATCCGCGCCAGGCAAATAGCCGCCGAGGAGCGTGCGCTTGCTGTAACCCGGCACGCTGTCGTAAAGGTACTCCGAGGGCAAAAAGCGGCGCGGGTCAAAGAGCCGTCCCGTAAGGTCGGGCGCCCACAAGGATTGGGGATCGGCGCCGAGCTGGCGGGACTTGCCATCCGCCTCGAGGAAGAGAGATCTTTCGGGCGCGGCTTCCTCGTTGGCCACCAGCGTCCACCCGATCAACTCCGCGCCGAGAGCGGCGATGTTTTCGTAGCAAGGGTCTTCGCTCGAATTCAGAATGTAGTTGCCGCAACGGTCCGGTCCAGGCACGTAGCGTTCCGGCCGCTCAAGCTTTACGCCCTGCGGCGTGTTTGTTGGTCGCGGACGAATCTTTGAGAGATCGCCGACGCGCTTGGGGATGCGGGCGATCTCACCGGCCTCAGTCAGGTAGAGCATCGCGCCCTGATGCGTCACGTGCTTCTCAAATACCGCGGTGGCAACCCCATTGAGCCATGGAAGGATCGCCAGCAACTGCCAGCCGCCGATGGATTGCCCGGCTTCGAGCCTCCGGGTTTCTCCACCGAGCTGAGCTACGACAGATGCGCCGCGAATCGAGAGGAGGCGCGGGGAATTCTGCAAGGATTCGCGCTCGCCGGGCAAAAAGAGGCTGTAGTCGTTGGTGATGCGGCCGGGATGGGATACTTGGCGTGGCCGGTAGCTTCCCCGAGCAACCTCGTTGACGGGCGGCAGAGCAGCGCCCGACGCCAGACGCGAGGCTGCGCCCAAGGCAGGTAAGCTCACAGCGCGCTTTAGGAAAGAACGTCTTCTCAAGAACGTGCCTCCTTCCGGTGAAAACATATGGAGATTCGTGTTTTTTAGAATAGACTCTGAAAGGCCGCCCTTCCGCGCGGCAAGGCCCCGGTCCAGGTGTTAAGAGCTACAGTATAAGCCGGAGGACACACCTTATGATCTTTGCGCTCATTTTGCTAGCCCTGTCCGCACCGTTGCGCGCGCCAGCGCAAAGTCTTCCGCGGGCGCTGGGAGCGCGGATCTTCACGCTCACCTCACACCCTGGGTTCTTCTCGGAACCCTCTGTGGCGGTAAATCCTCTCAATCCGCAGCAGGTGGTGGTCGCCTTCCAATCGAAAGATCACGTCGCCTATTCGCTCGACGCGGGCCGCCACTGGCAATTGGCAAAAGGCGTTGCGCCGTCTCATTATCGCGTCTCGGGGGATGTCTCGGTGGTGTACGACAACAAGGGGCACGCCATCCTTTGCTCCATCGCGTTTGACAAGCTGGGCACGGACCAATACTGGGCGCACAACGCCACGCGCAACGGCATCTTCGTGCGCCGCTCGCTCGACGGCGGGAAGACGTGGGAGAAGCGGCTGATTTCTGTCATCGCACATGCCAGCGACCCGGGCATTCCTTTCGAGGACAAGCCGTACATCGTAGCAGATGATACGAGCGGCCCTTACGCCGGGACCCTCTACGTGGGTTGGACGCACTTCACGCTGACCGAGTCTGAAATTTACTTCTCGCGCTCGACGGATGACGGCGTGACCTGGTCGCAGCCGGCCGTGATTAGCACGCATCCCGGCCTGCCCCGCGATGACAACGGCGACGTTGAGGGTTTTACCGGGGCCGTAACCCCGGACGGCACTCTCTGCGTCGCGTGGACCGACGGATATCATATCGTGTATACGGCATCGCACGACGGCGGGCGCACGTTTGCCCCCACGCGGGACATCATTAACACCGCTCCCGCTTATTTCGGAATCGGCGGGGTCTCGCGCTGCAACGGATTCCCGGAGATTGCCGCCAATCCGCGCAACGGCCTTCTTTACGTCACCTGGGGCGATTACCGCAACGGTGATGTGGATGTGTTCGCCTCCACTTCGAATGATCACGGGCGCACTTGGTCGGCCGCCGTGCGCGTGAATAACGACGCCGTCCATGACGGCGCCGATCAGTTCTTTCAATGGCCTGCCGTCGATCCCGTGACGGGTGACGTCTACGTGGTTTTCTACGATCGCCGCGGCGATCCCAGCAACCAGAATGCGGTTGTCGTGCTGGCGCGATCGACGGACGAAGGCCGCACGTTTGCGAACTACGCCTGGAGCGTGAAGCCGTTTGATGCGCAAGGCGATTTCATTGGCGATTACACCGGCATTGCGGTGTACAACGGCCGCGTCTACGGCGCATGGACTGAGCGGCCTGCATTGAGGTTCTCCCGGAAAGGACACCAGACCATCGTGCGCGTAGGAGTGGCGGACCTTGGAAGGCAGTAGGCAGAAAGCGTCAGACAGAATGCAGCCGGCGTGGGACCGCCAATGGGGCGCTGCTGATGGCAAGCACTGCTTGCCCGCGCCCAGTCGCAGCCTTGAAAAGAAATCCCTCCATCCCGCATAATGAAGAATATACAATCCACGAGGATGGAGGCGCATGGGATTAATCGACCGCTTACGTAAGATCGACAGGGAACACTGGTTCATCTGCTACGCGTGTCTCGGTGATAGCGACCATGAGGAAACGAAATCGGTTTTCCACTCCCTCGCGCCCAAAGTCTTGGTGGTGGGAAGGCCTTGGCAACAGTGTCCGCGTTGCCGCGGTACCAATACGAAGTCCTTTGCGGAACTTAAGGACGAGGGGATGGACTCGGCGCTGTGGGGCCTCGAGCGCATCGTCAAGAAGCACCCACGCCGGGTTTTTGAAGTGTAGCAGCCGGTCATGTCGCTTTGCGACATCCGCAAAACATGGAAATACGGCCGCGCCGCATGCGAGGCATCTCTCACCC
>JBOGJX010000151.1:0-3319 GCA_050745285.1 Terriglobia bacterium | reverse complement strand
GAGCTAAGCTGAATCGTCCAGATTTTCTGGCCATTGATGGTTTCCGTGATGGTGAAGGGCGCCATGATGCCGTTCACGCGCTGGTAGTTGGAAAAGTAGATGTCTTCCGGAAGACTCACCGTAAAGGTCTTCAACGGATGCGTCATGAATTCCGTTTTAACGATCAAGGAAGTTGCGGGATCGATAAAGAAATCCCGCGTCGTAAGCCGGGCGATGGCGCCGTTAGGGTCATAAGAAGATGCGTAATGGCGCTGCACGCGGATTTGTGTGGCATGGACGCCGCTCACTTGTGCTGTGCCTATGGTGGAAACCGTGGTATTGGGTGTAGCGGAGGCAAGAGCGAGATAAAGATAAGGGAAGGTCAGCGCCCCCATGCCGATGGCGTTGTGGCCGGGAATTGACGTTTCGCTGCCGTCCGTCTTGCGAAGGTTCCCAATGCCGTGGCTCACCGTCCAGGAGCGCGTGCCCTCGGGCAACACCGCATCCATGCGGAATTGGTCGAGACCGCGCCCACGCAATGTCACCGAGCCTTGGTCTTCTTTGCCCGCCCAGTAGTAGGTGATCTGCCCGGAGGCAGTGAAATCCTGAATGGCGCCCATGACCTGTAACCCTCCGGCGGCCGTGAGCGCCTGCGAGAGCGTCGAGAGCGCCTGCGAGTCAGAGGATGTTACGACGGCTGGCAACTGAGGAGCGTTCGTCCAACGGTCAGGCAAGGCTTGGCCAGAGGCCAGCATCCCCGCAAAAAGTATTGCGATCAGCGTCTGGCGCCACATACTCCCTCCTTGGGTGATTACTTTGTGAACCGCGTCTGCGACCGGAACTAACCCGCGACCCCGCAAACGCCGCGAATTTGCCGCGGCACAGAGACCCGTGTCGCCGATGCCGATGCCTAGGTAACGCGTTAGTACACACCGGCATTGGACAGCTATTGACTTCAGCTTGAGGGACCGGGAACATACCCGGCGGCAGAGGTAAAGTTTAACGGGCAGGTTAACTAAGGGGTAAACGTGGGGGGGGCAACTACTGGATTACTTGTTTGAGGCAATCCTTGGGGAAGCGTGCGTTTGAAGAAAAAGCGCGGGGAAAGCGCCGCGCCGGCATTCCGGTAAGGCTTGGGAAGCTCCGCTCTCGCTAGACCCATCGGACCCCTCCACGATTCGAAGCGATAACAGGTCAAAATGTTTACCCTACTTCATACCAACTGTCAAGAGATTTTTTAAACTTTTTTTTCGACACCGTTTTTTTCGCGTTTCTTGCTTTTTGCATGGTTACACCATGGCGCCTCGCCCCGGCTACACGTCAATCGAAAACACGGTGCTTGAGGCTGTGTTGAAGACTGACGGCAGCGGAAGCATGGTGCTTTTCCCGTGGGTTCAGCAGCAGCTTCAGCGGCGGCTGGCGGAGTGGGCCTATAAGGCATGTACGGCAGGAGGATTGTCATTCCCGGCATTTGCGCTGGCGGATGATGGTTTCCTAATCGTGCGCGAAGGCGACGTCTACTCCTCGGCGGACTGGATGCCGTACAAGCGATTGTTGTTCCAGGCTCAGGTGACCGGGGACGGCAAAGTGCTTGGCCGCGCGAACAGTAACGGCCAGCCCGAAGTTGTTCGTCAAGTGCATCCATTTCCAGTCACGCCTGGGCGTGGCGAGGCGCGGAACGGGAAGGTAATTTTTCCCGGTTCCGTGCAGCGCCGCCAGGTCAACACTCACTCCTCCCGGCCGCAGGCGCGTGGCGCTTAGGCCGGGACTAACTCCAGGGAGTCCCGCCCGGCGGGCTCCCTGGACCCCCTTGAAGTCTTACTGGGCGATGGAGGCGGCAATGAGGAAACTTTTCACGATCTTCGCGGCATTGATCCTTGCTCTTCCCATCTATGGACAGAAAATCGAGACCCGCGATCCCAACCGGGACCAGATCGTACAGGTCAAGACGGCAATCAAACATCTGACCGTTATTCAGGTCGCGGAGCCCGTGTTGTCGGTGGCGGCGGGCAGCGAGGCGTTTAAGGTTGAGTGGCGCGGAAATAAGGTGTTTGTCGAGCCGACCGAGGCTGGAGTCTCGACCAACCTCTTTATCTGGACGAAATCGGGGCGTGAGAATTACGAACTTGAGCCCGCAGGCGCTGTCGGCAGCATGGACTTTGCGATTGACACACCGGCGCCCGATCTGGCGCCTTCTCCTAAGCCAGCCGCTAAAGCCGCCGTTCCTGGTAATCCCATGAAGCTCGCGGCGGAGGCGATGCTCGGCGGGACACCCGTCCGGCAGGAGAGTTGGAAGCTCGAGAAGCGCCGCGTGCAGGTGATGGTGCGCGACCTGTTTGAACAGGATGGCAACCTTTATATCCGTTACTCGATTGCGAACGGAACCAAGAAAGCCTATGCGCCTGGAACACCGCGGGTCGTCGAGATGGCGGCGGCCGTTTCGCCCGCCGCACTCGCCGCGCACGCCTGCACCCAGTTGAGCAAGGAGACGGCCGGGAATTTTCGCACCAATTCTGAGGCTCCACTTCTGATAACTGCACACACCGAACGCAGGGCAACCGTGCCGCCGGGCGACGAGGCGGTAGGAGTGGTGGGCGTGAAGCTGGCCGGTTCGGGCTCTACGGTGCTTCGACTCGAATTCCGCGACGACCGCGGCCGCCCGGTGAGCGCCGTGGTCGTGATTTAGGGTGCCCGGGACCGCGCAACTACGAGGTGTTTTCGCATGCCTGAAGAAAGTCTCGTAAGACCAACGAACGGCGAGCGCCTGCATGCTTCGTCAAGTCCGCTGCCGGAGCGAGGACTGGAATCGTTCCCACAGCTTGCGAAGGGAGAAACTCGCGACCTGGCCGGCTACCTCGACGCGCGGATGGAGTGCGGGCTTGGCAGGATGCTGGCGAACCTGGCGCTCGAGCCGCGCAATCCATTTAAACCCAAGGCGCGCCGGAAGGCGAAGAAAGGCTTTGTCATGAACGGCATTTTCCTCGTGGCTTTTATTGCCTGGTTCGTCTGGTTCAATCTAATTCGCTAAGGGGTGATGCGGATGAAGAAGCTGCGAAAGATTCATCGCTACCGGGGCTGGGACACGGATGGGGCCAGTGCGGCCTCGAGATTATTGATCCATCGGGCGGTGTTGCTGCAGGAGGCGATGCCTTGGAAACTCACAGAGCGGCGGCTCGGTTACGGACCACGGGAGGAAAATCATGCGTCAGAAGCTTGAGACGGCGTCACTCTTTGGCGGCATGCTCGCGGCGGTTGCCATTGAGTGTGCCTTGATCTGGTGGATGTGGCACACCGTGCGGTTCACCGCCGATCCTGGCGTATTTTACCTGGGCGACTGGCT
>JBOGJX010000150.1:0-8008 GCA_050745285.1 Terriglobia bacterium | reverse complement strand
CGAATGCCGCATTTCAGGATTACCTAACCAAAAGTTACGTTATCCTGAAACGCAGAGAATTACAAAACGCCCAGTCAATCCGCCACCACGACGCTATACCACCTCTCGGAATGCGCCGGATTCAGGTAAAACAATCGGATGAAGGTAGCCACTGAATGCTACGTATGGTAATCTCGTGTGCATGAGCAATTCTAACAGTGCCGCACTGCTGGACGGTCTCTTTGATCCATTGACCCGGTGCCTCGACTTTCAGTCCGCTCGGCGGGTGAGCGAATTCCGTGTCGATCCTGAAATCCAGGCTCGGATCGATATCCTCGCCGAGCAAGCCAATGAGGGTGTGCTCAGTGAGGACGAACGGACCGAATATGAGGCCTTCATTAATGCGGCCGACTTCATCTCGATCCTAAAGCTCAAGGCCCAGCGACAGCTCGATTTGAGCGCCCGCTAGCAATGGACGCCGGCACGCGGGAATTGGTCCGGCGCCGGGCGGAGAATCGTTGTGAATATTGTTTGCTTCCCCAGAAGTTCAGTGAGTTGACGCACCACATCGAGCATATCGTTGCAAAGCAGCATGGCGGGCGCGACGACATTGACAATCTTGCGCTGGCCTGCCACCGTTGCAATCTCTGCAAAGGTCCAAATCTTACTGGCATTGATCCCGTCAGTGGTGACGTTGTACCTCTCTTTCATCCGAGGCGCGACCAGTGGGCTGGCCACTTTCTCTTTCGGGGCGTTCGTATCGAAGGTATCACGCCAGTGGGCCGTGCGACTGTACACGTGCTCGCTATGAATGACGCTCGCCGGGTGGAACTACGATCTGAACTATTAGGTCATGGGTCCTCCTGATTGCCCTCCGAAGGTGGCTTCTTCGGAGCCAGGCGCGAACATCTTCGGCCCGGGCTTCATCCGGCGCCATAGACCAGTTTTCCTTCGCGTAACACTGTGCCAGGGAGAGAGAGGCCTTGAGTGACCGGCGGGGCTCGAAATAGGAGTGGGTGCACACGGAGAGCGTTCCAAGACAAGTGCTACGCCAGTTGCTTCTCCATCTTGGGTTTGGACTGCATTCCCGCGTACCAACGGATGAAAAACTTTCGGAGAGGGTGAGCACGCGGCCGCGGATTTTAAACCGGCGTGGATAGCGGTCTGTCCAGTTGAAGGCAACCTGGATGGCTCGGTGGAGATCCACGATCGTGTTATCGCTTTCAATGAGAATGCGACGCCAGATATGCGGACTCAGCTCGCGCAGAACAACGCGGAATTGATAGACTGTGGGGGAGTTGTTGGCTTGGGTCATAGCTTCGCAAGGTTATCATATTCTCGCCGAACCACAACGGCCACAAGGCCAGCACTCGTTTTGGAACGCACTCTTGGAATGTATTGGGAACTCCCGATCTGTGTCCCGTTGGCGGAGATTTTATTTCCGGTAAAGAACGTCGTGTCTGCGCCACCCGCGGGAAACGCCGTGATAAGGTTCACGGCTGTGCGTTGGCCTGATAGAACCGCCTTATGGCCGTTATCGCCGGATTGCTGAATGCCTCGCTTAAATGAGACAGTCGTCCAATAAAGGTTTTGCAAACCACGCGAAGCGCGCCTTCGAATGCGTGGCTGTCTTCCGCAACCACTGTCTCGCCACCGTGACGCACGGTGATTATGCCATCGATGCCAACATCGATCTGCAATGGCTTAGGTTCTTCAGGAATCGCAACCGCGAAACTAGTGCCGTTCCGAACCTGATCCAACGCTTTCACCAGCGCCTTCAGCCATGAGTCTAAATACGTGCTTGGAATAAGGATCGTCGAGCGCCCGTCAGTCAGCCGGATATCGCCAAAGGGATCCATGGCATCCACACCCGACTCTTTGTCAAAAGCACACGAAATGCTGAACAATGTTCCTCCTACGGAACTATGTAAACGGACCTCAAGCGCCCTGTATAGTTCAGGACCGCCCGCACGCGAACCATCGAACCTCCCACGCTTAGTGTGTCCTCAAAGGTCCTGGGCCCCGTCTGAATGCCGCTCCTTACGATCCCCTGGCCTAACGTGATGATCTGCCGAAGGTCGGCAGTGGGATCCAACTTCTTGAACTCGGGGAGGTGCTTGGCGACGTGCTTCAGCGTGTTGACGCTCTCGCCTAATTCTCGGGAGCGGGTAGCCACGGTCAATCGTTCTGTGATTGACCGTGGGCCTTTGCCCCCCGCACAAAAAACCCACGGTCAGAAAAGCGCTGACCGTGGCTACCCGCTTACTTTAGGCGATCCGGCAGCGTAATGAACTCCAATTCGGACGTAGACGTTAAGAGATATCCGTGGTTCTCACCAAGCTGACGGGCTTCGATGAAGGCCATCGCCTCAGCATTGTTGGCCTCAACGAATGCCTTCCAGTCACCGGTAAAGGGAAATTCATATCCGCTGTAGTCAAGAACCTTAAAGTCGTCTTTCCGCACCTCGAACGCCTCCACGCCCAAGATGGCGATATCATGCACACTAGCAACTTCGATTGCCTTCAGGGCCTCTGCATATGGGAAAATGAATTCGTCGCCGGTTTCGATTGCGCTCCTTAACAAGTCATTTGTAAGAGCGCGTGTCAAGTCTTGAATCATACCGGTCCTCGGCCTAGTGCGGAACATACCCAGGCTTGCTCACTTGAATGACCTGCCCGGTTGTGTCGTTGATAACCACATACTTTCCGGTTGCGGGATTCACGTACCTTGTGGCCGGAGCTCCTCCCGTAGTTCTGTCCACCGCGGGAAACCGCGGGTGGCGCATACATTGGTGTCTATGTATGCGCCACTTGGCACAGATAAGACACCGCGAGCCCGGACGGGCAGGTCACAATCCGGGCGCATACATACAAATCAATGTATGCGCCACCCGCGGTTATGACCGTGTAGACCGATGTCACCTTCCCGGCATTCCCGTCGCCCCGGTTCCGTGAGCTTCGGGGCTAACGCTCGCGATGAATTCAAATGGAATAGCCCACGCACCCTCTGTGTACTTTTTCCCTAACCGCTCGTAACGTTCAGGCTGATTTGTGGATAAGACGTCCACAACCACGTCTAGATGCTCTTCGGATACCGACAACACCTTAGCAACCATTACCTCTCCCTCGGTGGACGTGACGCGGACTATTTGCCCTTCGAAACCGCGGAGCCTTTCGAAGTCATCGGAAAGCATCGCCGTGCTCCTCTCAGAAGTAGACGTGAAGGTTTCCGCCAGTTATCTTGTTCTCGAAGTTGTAGTGAGGCCTGGCAGCATTTGTATCAACGCGAACGATTTTCTGCCCGTCAGCGCAGGACTCGCCGCCGCTACCTTCGTCGACCAAGTTCCCATTGTTATTCTTAACGCAGTACAAACCCGTAGGGTCGGTGTTTGTGGTGGGATTATTTCCGGCGTAGCTGTAGGCGTCCCAGCTTTGGGGGTTGGAGGGGTTGGCCCCGGCGTTGTCCGGGTCGGGCGACAGCCAGCGGCCCTGGGATACCTCATATGGCCGATACGGCGTCACGTATTGGGTGGCGGCGTTGAAGCCAATGGGCAGGCCTGCGAATTGCGCGCCCCAGCCCGTGCCTGCGTATGCCCAGATCTGTCCCCAGGGATAGTAAGTTGTATCCGTCAACATTTGCCCCGCGGACGTCGTTACACTTTTCGCCGAGTCGAGCGTGTCTACATGAAAAACCCAAGCTGTGCTCTCGAGTTGGCGGTAGTCCGCCAGCGCTCTCCCACCGCTGTGAACCCACTCGTCCCACCACCAAGCGCCGTTTTGGTCGTAGTTGGCCGCGACGTAGCCCGAGGAATCCCATAGGTAGCTGTCCGTCTCCCCCGCCGTGTACCGTTGGGCTACCTGCCCAAACACATTATAAGTCGTCCACCACGTCGAACCCCCATCCAGCGCCGTCTCCCGCCCCTCCGCGTCATACTGATATGTGTGCGTGCCGTCGCCTGTCAGGTTGCCTGCCGAGTCGTACGTGTAACCCGTATTCGTGATCCGATTGTCGGCTTCGTTGAAGCTGTATTGCGGGCACAGGCCGTTGGTGTTGCCATTGATCGTGCACGTCATGTTCCCGTAGCGGTCGTAGATGAACGTCAGATTGTAGGTTGAATTCCCCGTCGCCAGCGCTTGTGTCAGTCGGCTCAAAGCGTCGTAAGTATAAGCCGCCGTGTGGGAAAGACTTGGGTTCACATTGTCCTGATAGAAGTAGCCAGTCACGTTGCCGCCGTTGTAGCCACCTTGCGCCGGATTGGAGCAACTCGATGGATTCGCCACGTTCGGATAGTAATTGTACACCAGGCAGTAGTCGGCGGCAGCGTTCGTCGTCGTGCCCAGTTCGATCATCACCGGCTGCAGGCGCTTGTTGTAGGCATAAGTCTCCTGGGTGTTTGTGCAGCCGCTCCCGGCGCAGCCGTTCTCCAATGTGCTCTCCGCGCCCCAGGGGGTGTACGTAATATTCTGCGCCAAGTACTGCGGATGGCTTGCATCCACCAGCGAGCTTTGAATCTGCGTAACTTCCTGCGCGGCATTGATCGTGTTCGTGATGGTGAACCCCGCCGGATGGGTCCATTGCTGAACATCGCCCGCCAGGTCATAATTATAGCTGCTTTGCCAGGCCGAACTGCCGCAGTTGTACGGCGTGCATTGCCAATAGCGCGTGACGCGGCCCATGGAATCGTAGCTGAATATTGTGCCGGTTGAGGCAGCCGAGCAACTCGCAATTGAGGGATCGGTGCAGGTCGCAAAGAGCCTTCCGATGGTATTGGTGAGATAAAACACACTCCAATTGCCCAGCGACGCCGAGTTCCAATCATAGACGAAATTCGCCACCGGCGTGCCGTCTGAATAGCTCTTCGCGGTAAGCCGGTTCAATACGTCATATTTGTAAGTCGTCGTGATGCCGCGCGCGTCGGTGCGAGTGAGCACATTGCCGTTGGCGTCGTAGGTGTACGCCTTCGCGCCTGACTCGGGATTACTGGCAGAGAGTTGCCGCGAAAGGCTGTCGTAAGTAAATCTGCGCGTCTGGCCGCCGTCAACTGAAGTCAGCAGGTTATCCAGGGCGTCGTAGGTATACGTGGTGTGGTAATTGAGGCCGCTGGGGTCTTCCACCACCAGCGTCAGACGGCCTAGGCCATCCGAGCAGCTCTCACGCGTTTTGCCC
Organism: Terriglobia bacterium; assembly: GCA_050745285.1. Classification (GTDB taxonomy): domain Bacteria; phylum Acidobacteriota; class Terriglobia; order UBA7540; family UBA7540; genus RH2-MAG17b. The sequence continues at coordinate 2,863 of JBOGJX010000150.1, read as the reverse complement.
TGCTCATCCGTCGCCGTAGTACAATTGCCAGAATAGCTGGTGCTCGCCACGTTGCCATCCGGGCGCGTGACGCTGGTGACCCGGCCCAGCGCATCATAGGCCGTGGTGGTAATGCCGTAGCTTGGATCGCCTGTGCTGCGATAGGGATTCGATTGCGTCCACGCGCGGCCTTCGCCGTCATAGGTGGTGTCCGTATAATCCGTGCCCGCCGGGTCGGAAGTAAGCTCCGTGCGCACCGCGTGCCCCACCCCGTCCATAATGGAGGTGCTCACGTCGTTTTGGCTCGAAGTAATCGCCTTCGTGGTGGTCACGCTGGGCGAAGGCGGGGAGTCATTGTAGGAATACTGTGTTTTGCCGCCATCGGGATAGTTGATCTGCGTCAGCCGGTCGAGCGGGTCGCTGTAGGCGTAGCTTGTCGTGTTGCCGTTCTGATCGGTGGAAGTAGCCAACTGACCGCCGGCGTAATTGTCAGAGAACTTCACGACGTGCGCAAAGTCGGTTTGGGGATAGGTGATTTGCGTCAGATAGGCGTTGGTCTGGCCCGGCGGCGAGCCGCTGGCGTAATGATCCGCGTAGGCATAGCTGGTGACGTTTTTGTTCGGGTCCGTCATCGTTAGCATCTGGCCGGTAAGATCGTAGGTGTAAGTTGTTACGGGCGAAGCGCCGCCGGTGTTGAGCCATTCGGTCTTGGTCGTGGCATTGCCGCGATTATTGAAAGACGTACCGTAGTTCACATCGTCGTGCCCAGTGATGCCGAAGGAGCCGCGCACACCCGTCTGGTCGTAAGCGTAATCCGTCTCCGCCACTCGGCTGCCGCTACCGTCGTAAGTGATCACGCTCGATGGTCGGTCATCAATGCCCGTGCTTCCGAAACTGGCATAATTGGTATGCGTATGCCGAAGCAGCGTCCCGCCGTAGTCATATTCATATTTGTCGGTGAGCTGGCTCGTGGATGAGTACGTAAGACTCGTCTCAGAGGTCTGGCCATTATCAAGCGTCACTTTCTCACCCGTCATCGCATACGGGTCCTGCCAATTCTTGGCCACCGTGCGCAGCAGTTTCCCATTCCCATCGTAGTAGGCCACGGTGTTTTCCAGCGGCACCTGGCTAGCGAAAAGGCTGTCATCATCGGGCGGATTGGCCACGGTCTCCGGCCCGTAGGAGTACTGCGTCTCGAACGAGCCGCCCCGCGCGAGATCATAGGTGGTCACGGTGGATGCCTTGGCCGTCCATCCCCCAGTTCCCCAAGTGGTCGAATAGGTGAAGGTCTGGTGCTGCACCTCGTTCACGCCATCATCGCTGATGTAACGATCGGTCACGGCAGGCGCCCCATAGGTGTACTCGCAGCCATACGGCTCGCCGTTCTTGTCCGTAAAAACCCCCATCTCGGACTGCGCATTGATCCCCCAAACGTAACGCACGTAGCCGCCCGTGGGGAAAACAATCTTACTGATCAGGCCGAAGGTGGGATCGTAGAAGAACTGATAAGACTGGCCGTTGGGCAGCGCAATGGAGCTCACCACGCTCTCACTGCCGTACACCGTAGGCATGGTTCCGGGGCAGTTGGGCGCTTCGTTGCTGATGAGCGTTGAGCCCACGCCGTAATTGGCGTTGATGGTTTCCCAATTTACCCGGTACGGCTCGGCCAAGCCGGAGACCGCGACCGTGTTACCCGTGCTGCCAAAACCGTTCGAGATAATCGCTGGCCGCCCCGCCGTGTCCGTGATGGTGAACGCCCCATTCCCTGAGTCGGTGGTGGTAATCACATTGCCGTTGCGATCCTCAATGCGGCCGGGCAGTGACGAAACGCTCGGGCTGGTATTCATGTAATGCGGATTTGAATAAGGAAATGTGTAGACCGTGCCGTCCCGATCCGTAATCGTGACCGGAGGTATGCTCAGCGCGCGGCCGGTATGATAGCGGCAAAGTCGTTATCGCCTCCGGAAAGGTAAGAAACGGGCGGCGGGTTGACATACGGGCAGCCCGGCTCCGAAGTCGGAACATAGGCCAGATTCAGCGCGTGGCGGCCGCCGTTCGGGTCTTGAAATACAAAGTCCGTGAAGAACTGGCAGGTCCAAGGATCGTCAGGGCGATTCGGCGCTGTCCGGGTCTCCTCCCCTTCGCTGACCAGTGGCACCGAGTACGCCCATCCTCCCTGCGAAAGATAGCTGACGTCGGAAGTCCAGGCCACCTCGCCCGGCGCGGTACTAACAGCGTGGTTCACGCCGTTCGAATCATACGCGAACGCAAAGGGCAGGGTCAGGCCGCGACCCTTCGGAACCGGCGCTTGAATGCGCAAGCTCACCGAACCATTGGCCGGATTCACCGTCTCGGTGAGCATGTGAATATAGTCATGCCCAGCGCCAGGGATCGGCGTGGACTGGTCATTGGTGACGTTGGTGATTTGACTCCAGCCCGGCGCGGCCACGCAAAACAGAACCAGCGCGCAGAGAAGCAACCGCCCGAGACGTATAAGTTGGATATTGCGGCTGGGCCAGGCAGGGCAGAGTAGCAGGACCTTTCGAGGCATTTCCCCCTCCAAAACTCGATTGGCTTACAGGAGTTCGACTAACTCCGTTCCCAGAAACTATATTCATCAATCGTCGATTGTCGAGCAAAAAAGAGCGTCCCCGATCCGTCGATAAGGCACCGCTGACCGCCGATGGGCCACTGGGGAGCATTGTGGCAGCCAGCAGACACGGGCTGGGGCAGCCTGCGCAATGGAAGCACGCTGGCCCAGATTTCTCACCCGTTGGGTGCGCGATTCCCGTATCATCGCGTTATGCGCAAAGAACCCAGACCTTCGCCGACCGAATCGCCCTTGCTTTTCGAGATTGACCCGGAGCCGATCGAAGAGACGCTC
>JBOGJX010000149.1:0-4737 GCA_050745285.1 Terriglobia bacterium | reverse complement strand
CTTCCGCTCTTCTAACCGGAATTTTCGGAACAGAAAGCGGGAGGCTTACTTGCCAATGGAACTTTTGGAGGGAAAAGTCGCCCTAGTCACTGGTGCAGCGCGGGGGATTGGTCGCGGCATCGCGTTATGCTTGGCAGAGGCGGGGGCGAATGTCGTTGTCAATGACCTTGTGCCCGAAGTAGAGATGCAAGAAGTCCTCGGCAAGATTAACAAAATGGGCCGCCAGGCTTTAGCTTGGAAGGCGGACGCCGCCAACCGTGCTGAAGTAGAGGCCATGGTAGAAGGGGTCGTCAAGCACTTTGACCGGCTCGACATCGTGGTTGCGAATGCTGGTGTTTCAGTGCGCCAGCCGTTTATGGAGCTTCAGTGGGGAGACGTGCAACGCGTCCTCGCGACGAGCCAATTTGGCGTCTTTCACACATGCCAATTTGCCGCACGGCAGATGGTTGCACAGGGAAGGGGCGGAAAAATCGTGCTGATTGGCTCCGTTCACGCCCAATTCCCTTTTGCGGGCAGCGCACCCTATAACATGGCCAAGGCAGCCATCACTCATTTGGGATTGACCATGGCCAACGAGCTGGCTCCTCAGCATATCAACGTTAACGTTATCCATCCCGGCTGGATTGACACTCCTGGAGAAAGAAAGTTTGCGACAGAGGAGGAGATCCAAAAAGGGGCGACGAAGATTCCTTGGCAGCGCTTGGGTACTCCGACGGATATCGGAAAGGCGGTTGTTTTTCTAGTTTCGGATGACGCGGACTATATTACGGGCGCCTGCTTGAGGGTAGATGGCGGTTTCGCGCTGGGGTTAAAGCTAGCCTGAAAGTCCGCGTCTGCAAAAGCCGTCATTCCGGCCATATTCAGTCATCTTGAGGGCCGGTAGTGGCCTGCTCGAAGTGACTATCAGTCAGGAACGATATCCGATGTGTAAGCACACCTACGTTGAAACTTTTGATCATGGTCCCGGGGGATGGTTTGGCTGGACCAACAACTTTGAGGGCCCCAAACGTTTGGAGCAGGCAGCCGGCGCTCTCATTTCCCGGAGCCCATGGTGGATTGACTACAATCACGCTCCGCCTGGAGCGGGTTACCTGCACATGCTCTTCTGCATGCTCACCAAGGGGCCCTGCTACGGTGAAGCGTATATTGAGGCAGCCGGAATCAACCATTTCGTCGAGCAAGCCTTTCCGGCGAATTTTGCTGGCGCGCGCATCACTTTGCGTGCGAGAGGAGAACTCGAGACCAGCGGTTCTCATCTTGTGCTTCTGGTCCAAGCGACAAGGAACGGATTGACTTGCGGATGGGCCCTTACAGGAACCCCAGTCACGGTGACTGAAGAGTGGAGCGAGCAAACCATAGTCGTACCTCCTGACCAAGATCAATGGACGTGCCTTGGATCCCGGCACGACCGGACCAAATGCTACGGCCGGGTCGACTTGCAGAGCGTATTGCAGGATGTGAATACCAATATCATGCTGATCCTCTTTCCGCTGAACATTGTTCCCATGGGCCCCCTTCCGGGAGACCCTCACCTGCTTCGCGCCGGGCGCGATTACCCCGTCTGGACTTCACGCCTGCCCGAGGGATATGTGTTGCTCGACGAAATCCGTATTGAATTCTCAAGCTAAACATGGAGTGCCGTTCCCACTGCCCAGCGCCTCTGGAGAAATAATCGAACCGATAGGAGATGGCGATGCTAAACCGGCGCGCATTCGTTCAAACCTCGGCCCTGGGACTTTTTGCTGCGAAATTACAGGGGCAGCTCCAAGGACGGCTTGGAGCTGCGCATCACGATGATCAAACGTCTCGCGGCCACAAAATCGCAGAAATTGCACAGTCCATCAGTGTTGCTCGTGATATCCCGTTCGTGAAGCGGGCGCAGCGCACCCTTTACCTTGACGTGTATCACCAAAGTAATCCGAATCACGAACCCGTTCCTGCAATTATCTACTTTGGGCTGTCTGCGTGGAAAAGTGACACCAAGAAATTCTGGGCCTACATCCTCGGTCTGGATCATTTGGAGAATGATCCTGTGGTATACCTCTATCCTCCGGTGACGGTGCCGCGAGGATATGTGGTGGTCAGCGCCGAGTGCCGTGTCGCGCGGGAGGCGGTTTTTCCAGCCCAGATTCACGATGGCAAGTGCGCGATCAAGTGGATGCGGGCGCATGCGAAAGACTTCAATATCGACCCGCAGCGCATCGGCGTGATGGGAGGGTCTGCCTCTGGATACCTCGCGGCAATGCTAGCGGTGACGCGTCCCGAAGACGGCTTGGAAGATAAGGAGTGCTATCTGGCCTTTTCAAGCGGCGTCCAAGCGGCTTACTGTCAGTCAGGGATGTATGACTTTGTCTATTACGAACAACAGCCCGGAGACGGAAGTCTCGCGCGGCAAGGTGCGATTCGGGATTTTTTGGGAGGAAGCTACGCCAAAATTCCCAAAGTCTGGCGGCGTGCCAGCCCGGTTAATTACATTAGACCCGGTGATCCACCTTTTTTGTTAATGCATGGGATCCAGGATAGACGCGTTCCATATGTACAGATGGGCCATTTCGCAAAGCTCCTGAAGAAGGCGAGCGTGCCGGTGGAAGCGATTTCTATCAACCATTTTGTGCATGGCGCTATACCGGGCGTTATGCCGCAACCTTCGGATAACGCGCTGGATCAAATAATTTATCAGTTCTTCGATCAGCACCTGAAGCGAGCATCTTGAACATAGAGAAACGTGAAGCCGGATTTGAGCCAATGGTTAGGTGCTGCGCATAAATAACTTGAACAGTTCCAAAGGGTGGCGCATACATACGAAGCAATGTATGCGCCACCCTGAAGCTATTGTGTTTTGCCATCTCGTAGGTAAACCTGTCCAAGTTATTCAGGCGCACTCGCTTAGTCGGCCCGCACGGGACTCGCAACGAGTTCCGGCGTCATGAATTCCGCTTGGAGGCGGTGATGGCGGAGACAGGTCCCAAGCTATACGAAAAAGCCAGGTTGCGCATCCCGGGAGGCACGCAGTTGCTCTCGAAGCGCCCGGAAATGCTGCTGCCGGACCACTGGCCCGCGTACTATTCGCGGGCGCAGGGCGCTGAGGTCTGGGATCTGGACGGGCGCAAATACACCGATATGTCTTATTCGGGTATCGGCTCCTGCGTGCTGGGGTATGCTGATGCCGACGTCAACGAGGCGGTGGTCGCCGCCGTCCATGCGGGGAGCATGTCTACCTTAAATTGTCCGGAGGAGGTGGAGCTCGCTGACCTGCTGTGCGAACTGCACCCTTGGGCGGAGATGGTCCGCTATGCGCGCGGCGGCGGCGAGGCGATGACGATAGCGGTCCGCATCGCGCGCACGCACACGCTGCGGGAGAAGATTGCCTTTTGCGGATATCACGGATGGCATGACTGGTATCTCGCCGCGAATCTCTCTGCTCAAGGCGCTCTGGACGCCCATCTCTTGCCGGGCCTGGAGCCGGCGGGAGTTCCCAGAGGTCTCGCCGGTACCGCCATTCCGTTCCACTATAACCGGTTGGACGAGCTTCAGAATATTGTCTCAAAATTCCGAAGTGAGCTGGCAGCGATTGTCATGGAGCCTATTCGAAGCCAGGAACCTGATCCCGATTTCCTGGAATCTGTCCGCGGACTGGCCGAGGAGTCCGGCGCCGTGCTCATCTTTGACGAAATTACTGCGGGCTTCCGGTTGAACACGGGCGGGGCACATCTTCGATATGGCGTGACGCCGGATATCGCAGTCTTCGCAAAGGCCATTTCGAATGGCTATCCAATGGCGGCGATTATTGGCAAGGGCGCCGTGATGCGGGCTGCCCAGGAGAGTTTCATTAGCAGCACCTACTGGACCGAGAGGATCGGGCCAGCCGCCGCACTTGCCACGATCCGTAAACATAAACGATGCGACGTTCCAAAATGGCTCGACCATGCAGGCCGCAGGGTGCAGGAGGGATGGAGCGCCGCCGCATGCCGCGCAGAGCTCCCAATTGCCGTTTCCGGTATCAGCCCCTTGGGGCACTTTGAATTTAAAGTGAAGAACGGGCAGGCTGTCCGCACTCTGTTCACACAGATGATGTTGGACCGAGGGTTTCTGGCAAGCAATACGTTCTATGCCATGTACGCTCACGAAGACCGCCAAATTGACGCATATCTCCGATCTGTCGCTGAAGTGTTCGAGGCTCTCGCGATGGCCATCGAGAAGAACGAGGTCAATAAGCTTCTTCATGGTCCGGTCGCTCACACCGGTTTCTACCGCCTGACCTGAACCTCCTGCAGCAACAGAGGATCAGCCACATGGGATGGAACCTTCTCTCTCGCCGGCATGGACTCAGATTTAGAGACGCCGGAGTTGGGTTGCGCTTTGTGGTCCGGTAAGAATTAACGGAAGTGGCTGGATCATTCTGCTCATACCAATTTTCGGTCAAACATAGCATTTAGCATTACAAGGTTAAGTTCGATAGCGGCATGTCAGGCGGAGCTTCCGCGCCGGAATCATCGGAAATCGTTGTTACCAGAGGAGTTGTCACAATTTGGATGTCTAGATGTAGTCATGTACAGTAAATATATATCTTGACATGGCTGGTTTCGTGTGATATTCATGAGTCATGTATATCGCCGCCATCCCCAACCGCAACTCCCCGCCCGCGATCCTCCTTCGTGAGTCCTTCCGCCGCAACGGTAAAGTCAAAAACCGCACCCTCGCCAACCTCTCCCACTGGCCCTCCGCCCGCATCGAAGC
>JBOGJX010000148.1:0-2512 GCA_050745285.1 Terriglobia bacterium | reverse complement strand
GACAAACAGAAATGCCGCAGAGTTTTAACAGCAAAACTCTGCGCTACCAGCTACCTGCTGTCAAATTAGCCACGGGCAGCGCCCCTACCAAAACCGAGAGGACTAAATGCCGTTTTATGTGGTCGATCCTAGCTCTCTAAAAATTGCGCAGGCCTGCGAGCGAAGCCCTGTCGTCTCTCTGATAACAGACGCGAAAACAGAAGATGAGATTCCCGACGCCTTGCGCGAGGCATCAGACCGCGTGGTTACCGGTGATTTATCGTGGCTGCGGGATAGCCGCGTGCCGGATGGATGCGACGCCGCCATCCTGTGGATAGCGGGCGACCAGCTCTTGCGCGGTTCAGGGGCCTTGATTCGATACATGGTCACTTATGCGTCACGCCGCACGCTTGTTCCTGTACATTTGGCTTGCCTTCCTGACCATGATCTCGACCTCGTGGGCCTTCAGCCTCGGATTTGGAATAATGGTCCGAACGCAGATTCGATACAGCAGCACATCCGGCTTAGAGTCCCAAACCTCGTCCCGCCGGAAGTGAAGGACTTTATTGAGGAGAGCCCGGACTATTGGGCGCGCATGTACCGGGCCTTACAAGCGGGGCAGAAGAATCCGGAAAAGGGCATCGACCGGCTATCAAAGCTGTGGCACAAGAGCTCGGTCACCCCTCCCGTTTATGGAGCGCTCCTGGTGCGGAATTTGATCGTGCTTTACGTCTGGCTGGGTCGACTGCAACGAATCGAGATTCTGCTCAAGGCGGGCATGGACCGCTACCCACGCTGCGCCGAACTGCCGTACATGGCCGGCAGGATCGCGCTTCAGCAGAATAATCTCAAGGAGGCAAGCCGCTACGCCGAACGCTCCATGGAAAATCCAGACTTGTCCTTTGTTGGAAGCGGCGGCGAGGGACTCTATCGCAGCGCGTGGCTCGCCGGGCTGGTGGCTGAGCTTGAGGGGAAGCAGAATTTGGCAGTCACGAGGTTCCTTCCGGGGTTGGCCGTTCAGCCGGCTTTTATGCCTTCGGTCGAAGGGCTGATGCGCCAACGCCTGGGCGGATGCGTGGCTCGATCCCTTTCGATCACCGTCCTGCCGGACTTGGTACGCCGCGAGCCGCAGTATGCAGAGGCGGTATTCCACTTTCTCCTTCTGCATCGCCAGACCGAAGCGGCCCGGCGCATTCTTGAGCTGCCACAGGTTCCGGATGAGCTACGACAGAGCCTTCAGAAGAGCCTCAAACAGGCCATCTTATCATGCCGGCCAAGGCCGCGTTCCACGGGATCAAAACCCGGCGTAACCCTCACCGGGCCCTTTTATGTCCATTCGAGCCTGGCGCGCATCAACCGCGAGCTGGGCTCGGCAATGACCGCCGCAACGGATATTGAGATCGCCTTAGAGCCGCATGGGGAGGGCGATGTCTCCGGAACCCAGCTTCCTCACTTCGATGCCATTTCTCAGGGCTTGAAAAAGCAGCTCTCCCGGCTCGACTTGACGATCCGCCTGCACTGGCCGCCCGACTTCACGCAGCCTCCATGCGGCAAGCTCGTCTTAATCCTTCCCTGGGAATTCGGCTCGGTCCCGTGCCGCTGGATCAAAGCCATCGACCGGAATGTTGATGAATTGTGGGCGCTCTCCCAATTCAACAAGGAATCGTTCGTTCGTGCCGGCATTTCGGAGGATCGTGTACACGTAGTTCCGCCCGGAATCGATACGGAAACCTTCAACCCTGAGGGGACCGCGTGGCGTCCGGAGGGCTGTCGCGGTTTTGCGTTTCTGTTTGTGGGAGGAGCGATCCCGCGCAAGGGTCCCGATATTTTATGGAACGCCTACCAGTCGGCTTTTACCTCCGCCGATGACGTGACGCTCGTTATTAAGGAAATGGGGGCGGAAACGTTCTACAAAGGCCAGTCTCTTACGGGCCAAATTCGAGTCGCGGCGGCGAAGCCTCGGGCGCCCCACGTCATGGTATTGAGCAAAGAATTTGATGACGCCAAACTGGCTTCACTCTATCGCGGGTCCAATGTTTTCGTCCTCCCGTATCGCGGCGAAGGATTCGGCATGCCGCTGGCGGAAGCCCTTGCCTGCGGAAAGGCCGTGATTACCACAGGCTTAGGACCTTCACGCGAGTTCTGCCCGCCCGAGGCGTCCTACTTCATCCCCGCCAAGACTACTGAAATTATGGATTTTCAAAACACGATGGGGCCCATGTCGGGACCCTTTACATGGTTTGAGCCTGACGTGAAGGAGCTGGCAAAAATCATGCGCCACGTCTATGAGCATCAAAATGAAATCTTGCCACACGGTTTGGAAGCGTCGGAGAAAATTCGCATGGCGTTGAGTTGGGATCGCATCACCGGGATGATGCTCGATAGAATCCGGCATTTAGTGGATCTGTAGCCACGGCACGATTTGTGTGCCGTGGGCTTTTTTGGGCATTGTCAGCCACGGTCAATCCGTTTTGCTTGACTGTGGGCCGGTTCTTGCCGTTTCGTAGGGGCGCTGCTTGCCGCGTTCAAAGCC
>JBOGJX010000147.1:0-9427 GCA_050745285.1 Terriglobia bacterium | reverse complement strand
CGGCCAGCGACGCCCGCGCGGGGTCAAGCGTAAGATGAGCAATTTCCCGCTGCGCCCGCGAGTGGCTTGCTGTAATGTTCGAATTGAAATCGCAGAATGCATCAGAATCGTTAAGTGAACAGTATTGAGGTTAAACTCAGGCCAAGCCGGGTGTTCGAGGAGGATGGTTCTGTTTTCAGGCTCACGTCTGCGGGATTGGATCCTCTTACTGATCTGCAACCTGATCTGGGCCAGCCAGTTCGTGCTGGTCAAGATCGTTCAAGAGCAGATGGGGCCGGTGTTTGCCACCTTTTTCCCAATCACCATCGCGGGCCTGCTTCTGATTCCCATCGTCCGCCGCGAGCAGCGCCGGAACGGCGGAGCGGGAAAAGTGGGGGGGAATCAGCCGCAAGGAGATTTGCGAGTTCATTCTGCTAGGTGTTTGCGGCCAGGTAGTGGCTCAGCTTTTTGTCACCTGGGGCGTGCGGCTGTCTCTGGCCTCGAACGCCGCGCTCCTCATGCTGGTCCTGCCGATTTCGACGGCCATCATGGCTTATTTTTTTCTGGGTGAGCGCATGACGCGGGTGCGTTGGATCAGTTTTGTCCTGGCCATCGCGGGCGTCCTGGAATGCTCGGGCGTTGACTGGAGCCAGCTCAATTTTAACAACAGCAAGTTCTTTCTGGGCAGTGTCATGATCTTTTTAAGCGTGAATGGCAGCGCATTTTACAATGTATATAGCAAGAAGATGCTGAAGCGCTTTTCACCGCTTCAAGTTTTGCTCTACAGCTACTATGCGGTGTTCTTTTTCATGCTGCCCATCACGCTCTACAGCGAGCCGCGGAGTTTCCAGAGCCTGCCTCACTTCAAGCCGGTTGTCTGGTTCGGCCTGCTGGCGCTGGCCGTGCTTCAGTACCTTCTCTCGATGGTCATTTTCCTGAACGTTCTCACACGATTGGATGCGACGCAGGCGGGGCTTTGCAACTATCTGATTCCCTTTTTTGGCGTCGTTATCGCCGCCCTGGTGCTGCATGAGCGCCTCACTACTTTCATGATTCTAGGCGGCGTCCTGGTGTTGGCCAGCACACTCCTGATTACTGTTTACGAGGAGCGTAAACGGGCGCGGGAAATCTCCACCCTGCCCGTTTCATAACAGACCTCGTGGGCGTGGGCGCACCACTTGGGATGAAAATGACGTAGGGGCGCTGCTTGCCGCGCCCAAGGGCACGCCATGGCGTGCCCCTACGAAGACCGCCGCGAAGCTACAATTATTCCGCGACGATCACATTCGTGATCTTGCGCAGGCGGCGCAGGTCTTCGGATTTAATCCCGTCATCGGTTATCACCTGATCACAATCTTCCACATGGCAGTAAAGGTAGAGAGCCTCCGTTCCGATCTTACTGCTGTCAATCACCAGAATACGCTCGGTCCCCGCCTGTAACATTTCTCTCGGCGCTTCCGGGTCATTCAGCATGATTCCCTTCCGGAACGAGATCGCAGCCGCGCCAAAGAAGGCCTTGTTGGCGTGCACCTTCCTCAGGCAATCGGACACCTGTTGGCCCACTAAATCGAGGCTGCTGCGCCGGTGCCGCCCTCCGGTAAGTTCCACTCGGGCCGCGTGAAGATCGTCGAGGACTGCTAAGGAAAATGTGATCACGGTGATGTCTTTGCGGTCGCGGAGGTGGCGGGCGATATTCAACGTGGTTGTTCCAGAATCGAGCACGATGGATTCTCCCTCCCTGATCAACGAAGCCGCAGCCCGGCCGATCTTGTCCTTTGCCTCGCACATTTTCCGGAGGCGATCGGTAAAATCCCTTTCAAAGATGATGACGCGATTGAGAGTGGCGCCCCCAGGCGTCCGGATAATTTGACCCGACTCGGCTAAATGATGAATGTCCCGGCGGATGGTCATTTCCGAGACGTTGAAGCGATGGGCCAGCTCCGCGATGGATAGACTGCCATGATTGGCGAGGAGCGCGAGGATTTCTTTTTTTCTCAGGGTATGTGCTGACATGGTCTGTCTCTTCTTTCACACGCTTAAGGCATCGTAGTGTCGGGTGGGCGGGTTCTCTGTTGTTACGCGCCCATTAGAGCTTAATCAAGCTGTCATCCCGGGGCAAGTAGGCAGCCCTTCATTTCCAAACCTCCAAACCTCATCAATCTCAAATTTCCAATTTCCTCATTAAATCGTCCCATCTGTCCCATGTAACCCCGCCATCTCACACGAGGTGTTATTCTTGACGCAGAAATGCATATAAACATTGAAAAACGTGTTGTGCTGGCCAGCCGTTTGAAGATACAAAAGCCATCGCGAAAAACGATTAAGATCCCAATAAAGGCGAAGTTGTATGGTAATTTATAACTTAACACTTGACTTTATATGTTTGTAATATACAAAATAATGAAATTTATTAACGATTAGAAGGAGCGCTGGAGAGGGCTAAGTACCGGAGGTTCTGGGCGACGATGAAGTGAAAAATAATAACAAACCCGTTTTGCTGGTCATCGGCGGCCAGAGCTTTATCGGCGAGTATCTAGCAAAGGTTGGTGCGGCCAATTGGGATATCTGGACTGCGAGCCGGTCGTTGAATCCGGCCGCCAGCATGTCCGTCGACCTGGACGTACGGGATGCGCAGCGTGTTCGCACCGCGTTTGCCCTTGCGCGCCCGGACGTGGTCGTCCTTTTGGCGGCCATTTCAGATATCGACCGTTGCGAGCGCGAGCCGGATGTAGCATGGGCCGTAAACGTTCACGGAGCCCGGAACGTAGCCAACGAGTGCGCGAGGGCCGGGGCCCGCCTCATTTTCACTTCATCGGCCGCCGTTTTCGACGGAATGAAGCATGGGTATAGCGAGGATGATCCGCCCAGCCCTCTCAGCGTTTACGGCCGGACCAAGCTCGAGGCAGAGTTCAGCGTGGCAGCCGCCATGCCGTCCGCCATCATTCTACGCTTGGCGCTTGTGCTCGGTCTAAGCAGCCGGAATGATACCAACGCCCTCCTGAACCGGTGGGTGGTTTCGTGGCAGGCCGGAAAATCCGTAGCAGCCCTTACGAATGAGGACCGCAATCCAGTGGACGCCGGGACCTTGGCCGAAGTGATCCTGGACCTGGGGCTAAACCAGAGTGCTGCGGGGGTTTACCACGTAGGGGCGGCCGATTCGATGTCCCGCTACGAAATTGCCCGCTGGACGGCGGAAGTGCTTGGGTATCCGGCCTCCTCAGTTATTCCTCAGATCGAGAGCTCGTCCGCCCGCGCCCCGCGCGGCCAGGATCATTTCCTCATCACCGAACGTATCCGGCAGACTTGCGCGGTTCCTTTGGGTACCACGCAGGAGGTTATCAGGAGGTCAGTGGGTGAACTTACCGAAGGCTCTCTACGAGCTTGAATTTAAGCACGGATCAGATTATGGGTATGAAGAGGCCAGTGCCATCCTTGACGTCCTTAAGGACTCTGCGCCTTCTTGTGGTCCCAAAGTGAAAGCGTTTGAGGAAGCCTTTGCCGGCTACTGTGGCTGCAAACACGCCTTGGCGGTCACGTCGGGTACGGCTGGGCTGCATTTGGCGGTCATGGCGGCGGGAGTGGGGCCGGGCGACGAGGTGATTACCACGCCGGTCACGTGGATTTCCACGGCCAACGCGATCGCCGCGACGGGCGCTACCGTCGTTTTCGCTGATGTAGATCCCAAAACCTTAAACCTTGACCCGAAATCTGTTGCCTCAAAGGTCACAGAAAGGACCAAAGCGATCCTCCCTGTGCACCTTTATGGTCAGCCTTGCGACATGGACGCTTTGAGTGCAATCGCCCGCCCGCGCGGGATTCTGCTGATCGACGATTGCGCGCACGCCCCCGGAGCGGAATACAAAGGGCGGCGGACGGGTAACCTGGGGGACATCGGAGTATTCAGTTTTCACCAGCAAAAAAACATGACAACCCTCGGTGAGGGCGGCATGGTGACGACGAACAACCCTGACCTTTTCGAGCGCCTTCTGGCTCTGCGGTCGCTGTGCTGCCGCTCCTACGATCCCAAAGGCAAGTACCTTGCCTTTGACGAAGCGCGCCAGCCCATGGGAAAGAAATACTGGCTGCTGGATTTCGAGTCGGTGGGCTATAACTACAGAATGACCGACGTTCAGGCGGCGGTGGGGCTTGTGCAACTCGGTAAACTCGACGCATGGAACGAGCGCCGCATCCAGATCGCCGCGGATTACACTCGCCGCCTGGCGGGGATTCCTGGGTTGCGCCTGCCTTATGTTGCTCCCGAAGTAAAGCACGTCTTCCACATCTACTGCGTGTTCCTGGAACCCGAGTTCCCGCTGAGCAAAGAAGATTTCATGTGGGAAATGTGCACGGGCCGCAGAATCAAAGTGTGGTCGCATTATACGCCGCTGTACGCCAGCACGGCCTACCGTCGCATGGGTCACCATCCCGGAGAATGCCCGGTGGCTGAGGAGATGTACGCGCGGTTCGTCAGTCTCCCCATCCATCCCCGCCTGAGTGAGGAAGCGGTTGAGTATTTGACCCGCAGCATCCGGGACGTGGCGCATGCGTGAATTCGAAGCTACTGCTAATCGATTGAGGGAGTCTGGCGAGTTTTTTCTTCGCGGACGGCCTGTTTACATCGCGCGCGCGCCGGGGCGCATTGACGTGATGGGGGGCAACGTGGATTACACCGGCGGGCTGGTGTTCCAGATGACCACCCGGGAAGCCACGTGGGCGGCGCAATTGCGCGAGAATGATCGCATCATCTTCCTGAATCCCCAGATGCGGGCGTATGGTTGGCAGGATCGCGCGGAATTCCGCCTCGAGGACTTGCAGCATGAACAGCACGTGCGGGACATTGCGAACCAATGCGCGGAATTGCGCTGGACGGCCTATGTGCTGGGTCCCTTGCATTTCCTGCAAAAGCACTTTCCCAGCCGGATGCATTCCGGCGTCAGCGTATATCTCGAATCCAACGTCCCCTTGAACAAGGGCGTTAGCTCTTCGGCGGCGGTTGAGGTAGCCACGATGGCGAGCGTGGCGCGGGCCTATGGAATCGAACTGGAAGGCGTTGAGCTAGCCCAGGCGTGCCAATGGGCTGAAAATGTGATTGCTGAATCCGCCTGCGGGATCATGGACCAGGCGGCGATTGTGCTTGGCGAGGAGGGATCGTGCCTCCCTTTGCTTTGCCAGCCGTGCACTCCTTTCGAGCCGGTCCGCATTCCGGCCAGGCTCGCTCTGTGGGCCATCGATTCCGGGGTGCGCCACGCGGTGACGGGGGTGGAATATGAAGTTGCCAGAGCGGCCTGCTTCATGGGCTACAAGCTGATCTGCGATTGGGAAGATTTGCCGCTGCGCCTCGAAGACAAGGAAGGCATCCCACGTTGGCCGCGATGGGTTGACCCGCAGTGGAACGGCTATCCGTCGAACATCCTGCCTTCGGTGTTTCGCTCCCGGTACGAGCATCGGCTACCCGAAACCTGGACGGGGGCCGAATTCCTTCAGGGCGACCGCATTCACGCCGACCCCTTTACTCGTGTGAGGCCGGAAGTGCTTTATCCCATCCGTGCTTGTGCTCGATACGCCGTCGAGGAAAACCACCGCATTCAACTCTTTGTCGAACTCATTCGTGGGAGTGGCAGCCAGCCTTCAAAAGCCACGTGCGAGTTGCTCGGGGAACTCATGTTCCAATCCCACTACTCGTATACCGAGTGCGGACTTGGAGCGGAGGCTACGGATCTGATTGTGAAATTCGTGCGGGAGGAGGGTCCGCAGCGCGGCATGTATGGAGCCAAGATCACTGGCGGCGGGTCGGGAGGAACGGTAGCTGTCCTCGGAGACGCCGAAGCGGAAATACCATTTCGCCGCGTGGTCGAGCGCTACGCGGAAATTCAGGGACAGACACCACACGTATTTGCAGGAACCTCGATGGGCACCGGGCAATTTGGGGTTGGGGTGATTTAAGAAGCCGCGATTGGTGCGGCGGCATCCCGGTTAAGAGAGCGGAAGGGCATGGCTTCAGCCATGCCGCCCGAAGTCGCCTATTGACGCCCTCCGGCTGCGGCGATTGGCGCATTGCCCATCGCCGCAGCCGAAGAACGCCAGGAGGGACGACCGCGTTACGGCACGGTTAAAACCGTGCCCTTCCGCTCCCTTGGCCGAGCTTAACGGAGGCGTAGCGAATGATTCGTGCCGTTTTCCTCGACTTGGGCAATGTGCTGATTTCCTTCGATAACCGGCGGTTTTTCCGCAATCTCTTGCCCTATTCGCCGCTCAGTCAGGATGAAATCGGGCAACGCTTCGTGGAGTCTCCGCTCGCCTCGCTTTACGAATGCGGGAAGATTTCCACGCGGCAGTTCTACCTTGAAATGTGCGGGTTGCTCCAAGCTACGGTGGATGAAGTGCGATTTTTCCGGGCATGGACGTCGATTTTTGCTCTCACGCCCAACGTTGATTTGCCTTTCCTACAGGGATTGGCGCGCCATTACACCCTGGTGCTGGTTTCAAACACAAACGCGGCCCACTTCGCCTTTGTGAGACGGCGCTTCAAGCTGTTTCGAGCGTTTCACCACTTCGCGCTGTCCTTCCTCGCCGGCGCGAAGAAACCGGAACCGGAAATATACCTGGCCGCGCTGAACATGAGCGGTATTCCGGCATCGCAAACTTTCTATGCCGACGACATTGAGGAATACGTTGAAGCCGGACGTGGCTTGGGGCTGTGCGCGGCGAGGGCGCAATCCGGCAAAGAACTCGTGGAACAAATGGCCGCTCATGGCATCCACTGAGCCGATTCGTTCTTCTTCTTGCATTTTCTGCTATGAAAATAGCCGGACGCGATGTTGAAAACAAATGGGTTGAACGCCATCCTTCGTAGGGGCACGCCATGGCGTGCCCTGGGCGCGGCAAGCGGCGCCCCTACGTCATTTTCATCCCCAAGTGGTGCGTCGCAGGCGCATGAGGTTTGCCCTGAAAATTCCGGTCAGCAGGACTTCTTGGTGTTTTTGTGCCTTTGTTCAACGTTTGCTGAGGAAGAATCTATTCATGGGTAGACGCACGATACTTTTCCTTCTTGCCGCCAGTCTACCTGGACTTTGCATTGCGCAACTCCGACGATCCCAGCATGGAGCAGAGATCGCCTATCTGCAAATCTTCTGCCACAAATATCCGCCGCATGCCGCGACGATCCCGGTGTCGATCCGCAAATTTCTGGACAATCCAGCCTCACAGACCTTCAAAGACGCTCGCGGCAGAGTATGGCAAGCCACGCCGCGCGGATTGGCCGAAATTTCTCCTAGCAGCAAGATACTGACGGGCAGAGATGGTTTGCCAATCCTATCGTTGACCGGAATAGCTGGCGCCCCGGATGAAAGGCTCTGGCTCGCAACTCGCCATGGAGCGATCTGCTTCATGCCGGACGCAGCCCCCGGCCAACAGTGGTTCTACTTTTGGGGAAAGCGCTATTTGAGTGATAACCATGTGGTTCAGATCGCTGCGGGAAGAAACGAGGCATGGATTCGCACTCGAACCGGGGTTTCATTGATTGAATTCAAGCCGCTCACGTTGGAGCAAAAGAGCGAAATTTTTCTCCAACGTTTGCGGCAGCGGCACGACCGTTATGGTTACGTGGCGGATTGCGATTTGCTTCGTCCCGGCGCCCCATCTTCATACCGGATGGTATCGAACGATAACGACGGCTTGTGGACTTCCATCTACGTGGCCTCTGAATGTTTTCGCTACGCGGCAACGCGCTCGCCGCAGGCCCTTCAGAACGCGCGCGCGTCGCTGGCGGCGCTCATGCGCCTCGTATCCATAACAGGGATTCCGGGTTTTCCAGCGCGCTCCTTGATCCATCGCGGCGACTATCGCCACCCAGACGGAGAATGGCACTGGACTCCGGATGGCCAGTGGGAGTGGAAGGGTGATACAAGCTCTGACGAGCTCGTGGGTCATTTTTTCGCATACTGGGTGGCTTACCATCTGCTCCCGGACAATGGAGACCGGGCTGCCATCCGGTCCGCTGTAGAGAGTATCGCGGGAGGCCTGCTCGACCACCAGTTGAAGCTGGTGGGCTACGGTGGCCGCGTCACCACCTGGGGGAGATACAATCCCGCGTATTTTAAGACGGCGCAGGGAAGTGAAGATAAGACTCTCGATTCGCTCGAAATACTTTCACACCTGCGCGTGGCTTACCAGATCACCGGTGACGCGAGATTTCTGAACGCTTACCGCCGGATCGGGAGTAAGTTGGGCTACGTGCAGAATGTGATGCATATTGGCGATACGCCGCGCGAGGTGAACTACTCGGATGAAGAGTTGGCCTTCCTTTCGTTTTATCCCCTCCTGCAAGCAGAGACCGATCGTGATTTGCGCCGCCAGTACCAAGTGGCGCTCACGAAGCTCTGGCAACGCGTGCGCAACGAGAACAACCCACTCTGGAATTTTATTTACTCCGTGAGTCTGGAAACAAAGGATTATGACTGCGCGGATGCAGTGAATACACTGGAACGAATTCCAATGAGCACTGTTTCGTGGACTGTGAAAAACTCCCAGCGCGCTGACCTTGTGATCGAGCCGCAGCGGGGCCGCCACGGAGAGCGCCAGTCCCGCGAGGCCATCCCGCCGGATGAACGCTACGTGATGAAATGGAATGGCAATCCCTTCCAATTAGACGGCGGTCAGGACGGACGGAGTGAAGACGACGGCGCATTTTTTATACTTCCTTACTGGCTCGGACGGTATGACCATCTGCTTGCCTGCCCACGGTAACACAAGGCCAGCTTAGGCGGGCTCAGCAGGAAAATCACAATAATGAGGTGTTGCTTTATGAATCTCTTCCGCTCGAAGCTGTGGATTGCCACAATCACCATCGGGTTACTCTTTGCCGTCAGTTCAACATCCCGCGCGCAACTGAAGGAGTACGTCAGTCGGCCCGATCCGGCGTTTCAATGGGAGTATCTCCAAACTCAGTCCGGCGAGCGCGGCAAGACTTACGAGCTGCATTTTGTTTCGCAAGTCTGGCAGGGTATCCGGTGGGAGCATCAATTGCAGGTCTATGAACCCAAGGACCTACAGTACCCAGGCGTTCTCATGCTTTTTGTCACCGGTGGCCACGCGGACGAAGGCAGCATCAACATGGGCTTCACTCTGGCGGAACATGCTGGAATGCGCGTTGCCGTGTTGTATCAAATTCCGAATCAGCCGCTCTTTGGCGGCAAAACAGAGGATGCTCTCATTGCCTATACTTACGTGCAGTATCTGCACACGGGCGATGCGAGCTGGCCGCTGTTATTCCCGATGGTCAAAAGTGTTGTCAAGGCCATGGACGCGCTGCAGGCGTTCGCTCCCAAAGGGTGGGGTCGGCCGATCAACAAATTTATTATCACTGGCGCTTCCAAGCGCGGTTGGACCACCTGGCTCACCGCCGCTACGGGCGATCCTCGGAGTGTGGCGATCATGCCGATGGTGATTA
>JBOGJX010000146.1:0-6040 GCA_050745285.1 Terriglobia bacterium | reverse complement strand
AAGACGTGGCGGTGGGGACGCTGATGGCGGGGCGGAACCGGGCGGAGACGGAAGGGCTGATCGGATTTTTCGTGAACACGGTGGTGCTGCGCACGGACATGGGGGGAAATCCGAGCTTCCGGGAATTGCTGGGGCGGGTGAAGGAGGTGGCGCTGGGGGCCTATGCGCACCCGGACCTGCCCTTCGAGAAGCTGGTGGAGGAGTTGCAACCGGAGCGTGATCTGAGCCGGAATCCCCTGGTACAAGTCACTTTCCAACTCTACAACCCCCCAAACCTCGGGTCCTACCCGCGTAATATCGGGGAGACAGCCCAACCAGCGTCCACGCCGCAGCTTCTCGATATAAAAAAAGGCACGGCTAAATTTGATCTCGCGCTTGAGATGTGGGAAGGCAATGCGGGGCTTGAGGGCCGGATGGAATACAGCACGGACCTCTTTGAGGCAAGCACCGTCCGGCGAATGCTGGGGCACTTTGAAAGGCTGCTGCGGGGTATAGCGGAAAATCCCGGTGAACGCATCGATTCCTTTCCGCTCCTGAGTGAGGCCGAGGTGCGGCAGCAGGCCTTTGAGTGGAACAGAACCGGGCAGGTATATCCACGCGACATGTGCATTCACCAGTTATTTCAGGCCCAGGTTGAGAAAACGCCTAATGCCCCAGCCCTGATTTGCGGTTCCGAAGAATGGACGTACGGCGCGCTGAACCAGCGAGCCAACCACATCGCGCATTACCTCCGGACTTTAGGCGTGAAACCAGACACCGTGACCGGCGTTTGTCTCGAGCGGTCTCCAAAATTGGTTGCGGCTGTACTCGGTATTCTCAAGGCCGGCGGCGCTTATTTGCCGCTCGACCCGAATTACCCAAAGTCGCGGCTCGAATTCATGGTTAAAGACGCCGAAGCTGCCGTCATTGTCTCCGATGGCCGGCTTGGCGCGAACTGGGACCTCACAGGCAGTAGGATCGTCGATATCGATGCGATAAGCGCCAACCGTGAAGAAAACCCGGCCACCGCCGTGATACCGCAAAACCTTGCCTACGTTCTCTACACGTCCGGCTCCACAGGATGGCCCAAGGGCGTTGCAATCGAGCACCAAAGCGCAGTCGCGCTGATTCATTGGGGTGGCCAATCCTACTCGGCCGAGGAACTCGGCGGCGTATTGGCCTCGACCTCGATTTGTTTTGATCTTTCGGTTTTCGAGCTTTTCGTTCCCTTATGTTTTGGCGGGTCAGCGATTCTCGTCGATAGCGCGCTGGCGCTTCCGCAAGCGCCACAACGCGACCGAGTAACACTCATCAACGCTGTTCCTTCAGCGATCGCGGAGCTGGTCAAATCAGGCGGAATACCAAATTCCGTCAGGACTTTGAATTTGGCCGGTGAGCCTCTTGGCTCGGCGCTCGTGGACCTGATCTTCTTCTGTTCGGGGGCCGAACAAATATTCAATTTATACGGCCCAACTGAAGACACAACCTATTCCACGTCTGCGCGCATAACTCGCGATGCGAGATGGGCGCCCAC
Organism: Terriglobia bacterium; assembly: GCA_050745285.1. Classification (GTDB taxonomy): domain Bacteria; phylum Acidobacteriota; class Terriglobia; order UBA7540; family UBA7540; genus RH2-MAG17b. The sequence goes on along the minus strand of JBOGJX010000146.1, from coordinate 4,527 downwards.
AATCGGCAGGCCGATTGCTAACAAGAAGGCATATATCCTGGATCGCAAATTAAGACCAGTGCCTGTTGGTGTTACAGGTGAACTCCACCTCAGTGGGGACGGCTTGATGCGCGGATACCTGAATCGGCCCGAGCTCAATAACGAAAAACTTTTGCCCTCACCTTACGCCCCTGGCGCACGATTGTATAAGACGGGCGACCTAGCTCGCTACCGCGAGAACGGCGAAATCGAGTTTATTGGCCGCTCTGACCAGCAAGTGAAGCTGCGCGGATTCCGGATCGAGCTGGGGGAGATCGAGACGGCGATCCGTTCCTATCCGAACGTTCGTGAGGCCGTAGTGCTGCTGCGGCAGGACGCCGGCGTTGATCCACGCCTCGTGGCCTACATCATTCCTCGCGCGGACTCCAAACTGAATGTGGCTAATGTGGCTGACGTCCAACGTACCTTGGCTCAGGCCTTGCCGCAATACATGATCCCTTCCGTGATGATGATCCTCGATGACTGCCCGATGACCCCTAGCGGAAAAGTGGATAGACAAGCTCTGCCAGCGCCGGAAGTCCGCCGCATAGCTTCTCAAGGTTCGCGCATGGCGCCGCGAACTGAGGTGGAACGTACGATTGCACGAGCATGGCTCGAGCTATTACCTGTTTCCGAGGTAACGCGAAGCGACAACTTCTTTGAGCTGGGCGGCCACTCTTTGCTGATATTGCGTTTGCAGAGCAAACTGACCCCACTCATCGGTGAATTGCCGATCGTGGATCTGTTCCGTTATCCGACGATTGAGGCGTTGGCAAAACACATTTCAGAGGATCGCGGGCTCGGCGGGCATTTCGGGACGGCTGTTCAGCAGCGCGCAGAACAGCAGAAGGCGCGCGCTAAAGTTCGTGAACGTGCGTCAGCTCTGCGGACAAGTGGAGCGGGACGCACCGGGCCTCCACAAACGGGTTCCACCGCGGACCGTGTTCTTGCGCTCCCTGAGCAGAAGCGAGAGGCGCTTAAGAATCTCCTGCCAGGCGCCGCGAGCAGCCGACTGCCAGTCATTCATCCTCGTCATCAAACACAAAACGTGCCATTGTCATTCGGCCAGGAGCGCTTGTGGTTCCGCGATCAGTGGGAACCGGGCTGCCCGGCGTATAACATGCCGACCGCTGTACGCCTCGACGGCCCAGTTGATGTCGGTGCGGTCGAGCGGGCGTTGGCTGAAATCCTGCGCCGCCACGAAGCGCTGCGCACGAAGTTCCGCATGTGCGCCGGCAACCCTGTACAGGACGTCTCGCCGGAGACGTCTCCGGAATTCCGTGTCATCACCGTAAGCGCGCCAGGCCACCAGCGAATGGCCGAACTCGCCCGATTAGCAAGAGAAGAGACGGTTCGCCCGTTCAATCTGTCCCAAGGCCCGCTTTTCCGCGCCACTCTGTTCTTGCTCGATGAGGCGGAGTCCGTGCTGTTGATGGTCATGCATCATATTGCGGGAGACGGATGGTCAGTCGGGGTGCTTTCCCACGAGTTCGTTACCATCTACAATGCGCACAGACGTAAGCTTCCCTCACCGCTCCCTGAGTTGCCCATCCAGTACACCGATTTTGCCCTATGGCAGCGGGAGTCTCTGAACGATGACTATCTAGGGGACCAGTTGGCGTATTGGGAAAAACAACTCGCCGATGCGCCACCCTTGGAGTTGCCATTCAGTCGCCCACGCCCGCCCGCTTCGACGCATCGAGGAGCGCAGCAGCGTTTAGCGGTTCCGGCAGACCTTCGGACGCGACTCCAGATGCTCAGCCGCAGCGAAGGTGTAACCATGAACATGACCCTGCTCGCGGCGTTTAAAGTACTGCTGCACCGCTACAGCGGGCAGGACGATATTGTGGTTGGAGGGCCGGTTGCAGGCCGCAGCCGCCCGGAAACTGAGCGGCTCATCGGGTTCTTCGTCAATACACTCGTGATGCGAACTGACCTCAGCGGCGAACCAGCGTTTCGCGAGTGCCTGCATCGCGTGCGTAAGGTTGTCCTCGAAGCGCTTATGAACCAGGAGGCGCCCTTCGAGCGCCTGGTCAAGGCTCTGAACCCGGACCGGGACCTCAGCCGCAATCCTTTGTTTCAGGTTACGTTTCAACTTTTCACGGGGACGCAATCCGGGCAGTATACTGAACCGCCGGCGCTCGATCTGAGTGTGATGGGAGGCAGGCAAACCTCCGTCTTCGATCTGGCCTTCAACCTCTGGGAAAGTTCCCAGGGTGTCGACGGATGTATTGAATACAGCACAGACGTTTTCGATGGCGAGTATATCGCTCGGATGGCAGAGCACTTCCTAGTTCTGCTCGGAAGTATTGTCGCGAACCCCGACGGCCGAATCGGCGACCTGCCTCTTCTGACCCGGCCGGAACGGGAGGAGATCGTCCTTAGCTGGAACGATACACACTCGCCTGATAGAGACCGGCGCTCGATCCAGGAAATGATCGAAGCCCACGCTCTGCTGTCTCCCGACCGGTGCGCCGTAATGGGGGGCTGCGAGGCGCTAACCTATGAGGAGCTGAACCGGCGCGCCAATCGAATTGCACATCACCTGCGCACGCTCGGTGTCCGTGCAGAGACTGTAGTGGCCGTGTGTCTCAACCCTTCGCCGGATCTGCTGGCCGTGCTGTTGGGTATTTTAAAAGCGGGCGGAGCGTACGTTCCAATAGATCCCAGTTACCCTCCGGAGCGTATCGGCTTCATGGAAAGGGATGTGGGGGCTATCGTGTTGGTCACGCGCGAATCGCTACGCCGAACGCTTCCGGCGACGAAGGCGCGCGTTGTGTGCATTGATCATGTTCCAGACACACCAGACGGCAATCCTGCCGTCGAGACCACGCCTGACACACTCGCTTACATCATCTATACCTCCGGGTCGACGGGGGTGCCGAAAGGCGTCGAGGTAGAACATCGGGCGCTGCGGAATCTGATCGATTGGCATCGGCGCGCGCACAATGTGACCTCGTTGGATCGTGCGACGCAGATCGCCTCCATCTCGTTCGACGCTGCGGTATGGGAGATCTGGCCTTATCTTGCGTCTGGAGCCACTATCTGTATAGCGGACGAGGACACGCGCTCAGATCCACAACGCATCCTGGCCTGGCTTGTCGAGCAGAGGATTACAATCTGCTTCCTTCCCACCCCTCTGGCTGAGGCTATGCTTCGGCTTCCGCTTCCAAGCGGTCTGGCGCTCCGAGAGCTTTTGACAGGTGGGGATCGATTGCACTACTGGCCCGATGCAGCATTGCCGTTCCGTTTCAGCAATCATTACGGCCCTACCGAGAATGCGGTGGTAACGACATTTGCGTTTATCGAAGCGGATGACAGGGGCGGCGGTAATCCGCCTATAGGGCGACCCATAAGTAACAACCAACTCTACATACTTGATAAGAACCTGAATCCCGTGCCGGTCGGAATCCCAGGCGAAATATATATCGGCGGTGACAGTCTCGCGCGTGGGTACCACAACCGCCCCGATTTGACGGCCGAGCGGTTCGTCTCAAATCCTTTCGACAAAAAAGACGCGACGCGGCTTTACAAGTCAGGAGATGTGGCGCGCTTTCGCCCCGACGGCAACGTTGAGTTCCTCGGTAGAAACGATGGCCAGGTCAAGATTCGCGGATTTCGTGTCGAACGAGGCGAAATTGAGGCAGTCCTAAGTGATTGCCCTGGCATTTGCGAGGCGGTGGTGATTGCCCGCGAGGATGCGCCGGGAGGAAAGCAACTTGTTGCGTATTACGTCCGGCGCCCTCACGAGGAATGTCCTGATCTGCGGCAATATCTGAAAAATCGCCTGCCCGGTTACATGATTCCATCCACCTTCGTGGAACTGGATTTCGTACCGGTTACCGTCAACGGCAAGATTGATACGCGAGGCCTTCCGAAGCCGGAGGCCATTCCCAAGCATAAGCGGGACGGAACCCCGAGGAATGCAGTAGAAAAAGTCCTGGCTGGCCTGTGGGCGGAGGTCCTGCAGCTTGATTCCGTCGGCATCCATGATGACTTTTTTGTTGATCACGGGGGCCATTCCCTGCTTTCTATCTCATTGGTATCGCGCATTCGGGAAGCCCTCCAGGTAGAGGTTCCGCTGCGTGCAATCTTCGAAGCTCCAACCGTGCGGGGGCTTGCAGAAAGGCTGCTCGCTGATGCTGCTGAGGCGCCTCGCATTTTAGCGGTAGCGGAGTTGTTTCTCCATGTTCTGCGCATGCCGGCTTCGGAAATAGAGGGATTTCTCGGCAGAGGGGAGGCTCGGGAATTTGACGCGAAACTCACATAGCTCGTTTACGCTCAATGCGAAGGGCCGCGCATTGTTCGACGCCATGCTCGCGCGGAAGGGCATCGCGCCGACGCGCCATGAGATACCGCGGCGGCTCCATTCCGATTCCACGCCCTGCTCGTTTGCGCAACAGCGGTTGTGGTTTCTGGATCGGCTGACCCCGGGAAAGAGCTTCTATAACATTCCGGCCGCTCTGCGGTTGAAGGGGTGTTTGGACCCAGCGGTTCTCGAGCAAAGCG
>JBOGJX010000145.1:0-4933 GCA_050745285.1 Terriglobia bacterium | reverse complement strand
GTCCCCCCCTCTCCCTGAGGGAGAGGGGACGGGGGTCAGGGAGGGCACGCTTACGGCATGGCTAAAGCCATGCCCTGACAGTCCTGAAGAAAACTTAACATAGTAATGTTAGTCCGCCAGCGCGCCGAGCACAGCATCCGTAAACTCTTCGGTCCCGGCGCTGCCGCCCACGTCTTGCGGGAGATGGCTGCCCACCTCATACGTTTTATAGATGGCATTCTCGATGCGGCGGGCGGCCGTCTCCTGACCAATATGGTTAAGCATCATGACGGAGGTGAGCATCATCGCGGTGGGGTTGGCAATGCCCTTGCCGGCAATGTCGGGAGCGCTTCCGTGTACGGATTCAAACAGAGCGCACTCTTCGCCCAGGTTTGCGCCCGGAACGAGTCCGAGTCCGCCGACAAGCCCCGCGCCGAGGTCGGAGACGATATCGCCATAGAGATTCTCGAGGAGCAGCATATCAAACTGTTGTGGCTTCATCACCAACTGGAGGCAGCAGTTATCCACGATCACTTCGCGGTATTCAATTTCCGGATACTCCTTGGCCACCTTGCGGACGCTGTCCAGAAAGAGGCCGTCCGACAGCTTCATGATATTGGCCTTGTGCACCGAGGCGATCTGCTTGCGGCCCCACTTTCGAGCATACTCGAAGGCGAATCGCGCGATGCGCGTGGAGGCCCGCTCGGTGATGATCTTCAAGCTCTCGACCACGCCCGGAACCACTGTGTGCTCGATTCCCGAGTAGAGGTCTTCCGTATTTTCGCGGACGATAATCAAGTCCACATTCTCAAACGGCGTGCGGACGCCGGGCAGCTTCTTGACGGGGCGAAGGTTGGCATACAGGTCCAACTCACGGCGTAGGCTTACGTTCAGGCTGCGATGGCCCACGCCGATCGGCGTCGAGAGGGGGCCCTTTAACCCGAGATGAGTCTTGCGGATGGAAGTGACAACCGGATTTTCGCGATGCTCGCCGGTGCGCCGGTCAAGCGTTGGCTTGGCCTTCTTTTCTTCCCAGTCGATCTCGGCGCCCGCCGCCTCAAGCAGCCGTAGCGTGGCTGTGGTGATTTCAGGCCCTATTCCGTCGCCGGGAACCAGGGTTACTCTTACTCGATGCGCGTGTGGTTGGGGCATGCATTCATTCTAGCAGTGACGAGAGACAAGAGACGAGAGACAAGCTCTTCGAGCAACGCTATGGAATGCGTCACCAACGCGCTGCATTGCTGGCTTGTCACTCGTCACTTGCCTCTTGTCTCTGCCTCTTTCAATCCACCCGATAGTGGCAACCCCGGCTCTGGCGGCATTCCTTGGCGGCGAGCAGCAGCACGCGGGCCGTTTGAATGCCGTTTCGCAGGCCGATGATGGCGTCAGTGACCTCGGCCTTCTCATAGAACCGGGAAATTTCCGCGTCCAGCTCGCGAAGGATTTCAAAAGCGCGGTTCAGGCGCTTCTCACTGCGGATGAGGCCGACGTAGTTCCACATGGTTTGCTGGATGGTCAGCCAATCTTGCGCGATAAGCGCCGGGTCCACGGCTTCGTGCTCGTAGCGCCAGGGAATGATGCGCGGCATGTCATACTCCTCGGCGCGCTGTGTACTTTCAGCCGCAGACGACCCGGCTCGCGTGCCCCACACAAGGCATTCGAGAAGCGACGTGCTCGCCAGGCGGTTTGCGCCGTGGAGGCCGGTGCAGGAAACTTCGCCCACGGCGCGGAGGCGGGCGAGATTGGTCTGGCCCCACTCGTTGACCGCAATGCCGCCGCAACTATAGTGCGCCGCGGGAACCACGGGGATGGGCTGCTTTGTGATGTCAATGCCGAGTTCGAGGCAATGCGCAAAGATGCCAGGAAAGCGGTCGCGCACCTGGTCCGCCGGTTTGTAGGAGATGTCAAGATAAGCGCAGGGCTCGCCCGATTCGAGCATCAACTGATAGATGGCCCTCGCCGTTACGTCGCGCGGCGCGAGCGACCCATCGGGATGAAATCTTTGCATGAACTCGCGTCCGCGGCTGTCCACCAGGCGCGCGCCTTCGCCGCGCATGGCTTCCGAAATCAGGAAGCGGCCGCTCGGATGATAGAGCGTGGTGGGATGAAACTGCACGTACTGCATGTTGATGCAGCGCGCCCCGGCGCGGCTGGCCATGGCGATCCCGCCCCCCACAGCGCCCGGCGGATTGGTGGTGTGCAGGTAGACCCGCCCCAGGCCGCCGGTGGCAAGGATAGTTTCTTTGGCAAGCATGGGGAACACTTCGCTGCTCGGCTGGTGCAGCACGTAACAGCCCACACAGGTGAGCGGCTTATAGACGTCCCGGGGTTCTTCCGAGTGGTGCGATGGCGTGAGCAGATCCACGGCCGTGGTTCCGGCCATCAGCTTCACTTTGGGATGGGCGGCCACTCTCTCGAGGAAAACGCGCTCAATCGCTGAGCCGGTTTGGTCTTTGTGATGGAGAATCCGGGGCAGGGAATGGGCCGCTTCGGCCGTCAGGTGCCAATCTCCCGTGCCGTCCGTTGCGCGGTCAAAGTCCACGTGGAGCTGATCGATCAGAATCCCCTTCACCAGGCGCGGCCCTTCGCGGCTGAGCAGCCATGCGGCTTCGGGAGAACTCAGGCCGGCCCCCGCAACGAGAATATCCTGCACCAGCGCTTCCGGCGAGTCGTTCTTGCCCTCGTAAATAATGCCGCCCTGCGCCCAGAACGTGTTGCTCTGCTCGGCTTCGCCGGCGCGGGTGATCATCGCCACTTCCGCGCCCCGTTCCGCGGCGGCCCAAGCGGCGGCGCAGCCGGCAAGGCCACTGCCGATTACGAGAACGTCGGTTTTGAAGTTGGAATTCGACATAAGGCCAATTGATTCATCGAATCATCGAATCATTGACCCATTACAAGCGGTCCGTGGTCCGTAGTCAGTGGTCCGTTGTAACGAACCACGGACCACTGACAACTGGCATTCCTTCAGCGACTCAATGATTCAATCTCCAAACTCAGGTCCGCGGCAGGAGCGGAGTGCGTCAGCGCGCCGATGGAAATCCTATCCACGCCAGCCTCGGCGTATTGCCGGACATTGGCCAGAGTGATTCTGCCCGAAGCCTCGAGCAAAATTCTATCATTCTGCCGCCGCGCGATTTTCACAGCTTCTGCGATGCCGCTGGCAGTCATATTGTCCAAAAGTATGATGTCGGGCGATTCCTCGATGGGTTCCCTCAATTCCGCGATATTTGTGACTTCAACCTCGATAAACTGGGCCTTGCTCTCGAATGCGCGGGCGGCCGCGGCGGCGCGCCGGACGCCTCCGGCCAAACGAATGTGATTGTCCTTGATAAGAATGGCGTCGTAAAGGCCCCAACGGTGATTGTGCGCGCCCCCCACCGACACCGCATACTTTTCCAAGGCTCGCAGACCAGGGGTGGTCTTGCGAGTGTCGAAAATCTTGGCTTTTGTGCCCGCAATCGCGTCCACGTACTTTCGCGTCAGCGTAGCGATCCCGCACAGCCGCTGCAGCAGGTTGAGTGACACCCGCTCGCCGGACAGCAACGCTTGCGCGCGGCCCCGGATCGCGGCGGGCTCATCGCCAGGTAAAAGGCTATCTCCATCGCGGCGCGAAACCGTGGTGGAGACGTTCGCATCCAGCAGCCGGAAAACTTCAAAAGCAATTTCAAGCCCTGCCATCACCATCGGCGCCTTGACTACAAATCGGCCTTGCGCCTGGCATTCCTGTGGTACGGTGGCCGCGGTCGAGATGTCCCCGCAACCAATATCCTCATGGAGAAATTGTCTCAGAAGGTCGCGATACAGGACGGGATCAAAAGATTGAGTCATTGAATCATTGTTCCATTGAATCATTGAAAATACGGATTCGCCGCTTTGAGACGCGTGTCAGGAGGCGGCTCATTGCAGCAATGACTGAATGAATCAATGACCCAATGAATCAATCCCATTCAGCTCATTTCTAACATTCGCTGGATGGGACGCAGCGCGCGGAGCCGCAGGTCCTCGTCCATGGTAATCTCGGGCGCACGATTCTTCATGCAGAGATAGAGCTTCTCCATCGTGTTGAGCCGCATGTGCGGACATAAATTGCACGCGCAGTTGCTCTCAGGCGGGGCGGGGATGAACACCTTCTCCGGGCAAGCTTTCTCCATCTGATGGATAATGCCGGGCTCCGTGGCAATAATGAATTCGCGCCCCGCGCTTTGTTTGGCGTAATTCAGGATGCCGGTGGTTGAGCCGATATAGTCCGCGTGGCGCAGGACACGCTCTTCGCACTCCGGGTGCGCCAGCACCTGCGCCCCGGGATGCCGGAGCTTGAGCCGCAAAAGCTTCTGCTCGGAAAACGTCTCATGCACAATACAAGCTCCCTGCCATAGACGAAGCGCGCGCCCCGTTTTCTTGATGAGATGGTTGCCTAAATTGCGGTCGGGTCCAAAGATGATGGGTTGCTCGCGCGGAATCTGGTTGATGATCTTTTCGGCGTTGCTCGACGTGCAGATGATGTCGCTCATCGCCTTGATTTCAGCGCTGCAATTGATGTAGTTGATGACGATGTGGTCCGGGTACCGCTCGCGGAAGGGCCGGAAGAGATCAGGCGGGCAGCTATCCGCCAGGGAGCACCCGGCGTTCAGATCCGGCAAAAGCACCTGGCGCTGCGGATTCAGGATCTTGGCCGTCTCCGCCATAAAATGCACGCCTGCAAACACAATCACGTCGGCATCGATGCTCGCCGCCTGCCGGGAAAGCTGGAGGCTGTCACCAATGAAGTCGGCGAGGTCCTGAATCTCCGAGTCCTGGTAGAAATGCGCCAGGATCACGGCGTTGAGATCTTTCTTCAATCGCCGAATTTCCTGCTCAAGGTTTCGCGCCGGGATTGAAGTCTCACGGGTTTCGGTTGTTAGAGCCGCCTGCATTGGGTTCACTCGGGGGCACGCTGACGCGATGCGCTCCCATC
>JBOGJX010000144.1:0-6718 GCA_050745285.1 Terriglobia bacterium | reverse complement strand
AAATCAGCGGGCGCAGCAAGCAGCGCCCCTACAACCGAATGCCGTTCCCAGGAATTAAGTAGAAAATATTTCCCTGGGCGGCGGATACATGGCACACGGCGCCATCTGTGCCCCACCCCAGAAGACCGCGCCAAGGCGCCGCACTCCAAAGATAGCTCGCGCCGTGAGGTATAATAAAGTTTCCTGCCGGGAATACGCCTATGGACCGCGAAGCCGCATGGAATCTGTTGTGCGAATATACGAAGAGCGAAAGCCTGCGCAAGCATGCTCTGGCGGTCGAGGCCTGCATGCGGGCCTACGCGCGCAAATTGGGAGAGGATAAGGAGACGTGGGGATGCGCGGGTCTGATCCACGACTTCGATTACGAGATATACCCCAACGCGCCCGATCACCCGCTCAAGGGCAGCGAGATTCTTAAGGAAAAGGGATACCCGGATGGCGTCCGGCGGGCCATTCTGGGCCACGCCAGTTACACTGGCGTGCCACGCGATACGCAGCTTGCTCAGGCGTTATTCGCCTGCGATGAGCTGGCCGGCTTTATTACCGCTTGTTCACTCGTGCGCCCGGATAAAATCCAAGGCCTCGAGCCGAAGTCGGTGATCAAGCGAATGAAGGACAAGGCATTCGCTCGCTCGGTAAGCCGCGAAGACATCCGCCAGGGCGCGGAAGAGCTTGGGATTCCGCTCGAAGAGCATATCGCCTTCTCGATCGCCGCCATGCGCGGCGTTGCGGACTCGCTCGGCCTCGCGCCCGGCCAGCCGGCCGCCACGTAATCTTGAGTGATAGCAACGGCACGGCGTCTGGGCTGTGGGCTGTAGGATTGGCAAAAGAAAAGCCCACGGCACACAAATCGTGCCGCGGCTACCGCAGTCCCAAGAAATGAACATCCCCTTCCGTGGGCGTGGGTCATTTCACGAATAATTCGGATTGATTCCCGCGCGCACTCCCACACCCACCGCTTTGCGGTCCCCCCTCCCCCTGAGGGAGAGGGCTGGGGATGAGGGGGGGCGAAATTCCAGCCGTCACCACCCGAGATCTGAAAATCCCATAATGAGAGAAACAATGCCGAGACCAAGACCTGTTCTATTAGTGATTCTTGATGGGTGGGGCTATCGCGCTGAGCGCGACAACAATGCCATTGCCCTGGCCCACACTTCCAATTATTCACGGCTGCTCGCCGAATATCCCTCGACGCTGGTGGCGACCTCTGGCGAGCGCGTCGGCCTGCCCGAGGGTTTGATGGGCAACTCTGAAGTCGGCCACTTGAACATCGGCGCGGGCCGCGTGGTCTACCAGGAAATCACCCGCATCAACTCCACCATCCAGCGCGGCGAATTCTTCAAGAAGCCGCAGCTCGTGGAGCTGATGCGGCGCGCGCACACCGGCCGCTTGCACCTGCTCGGCCTGCTGAGCGACGGCGGCGTGCATTCGCATCAGGAGCATCTCTACGCTCTGCTGCGCATGGCCAAGGAACGCGGCGTGGAGAATGTGTTCGTGCACGCCTTCATGGACGGCCGCGACACGGCCCCCACAAACGGCGCCGGCTACCTCGCGGCCTTGCAGCAAAAAATGCGCGAGTACGGCGTGGGCAAGATCGCGACGCTCACCGGCCGTTACTACGCCATGGATCGCGACAACCGCTGGGAGCGCATCCAGAAGGGCTATGACGCCATGGTCAACGGCGAAGGCGCGGCGGCGAAGGACGCGGTGGAAGCCGCGAAGTCGTTTTACAACCAAGGTATCACCGATGAATTCATGCCCGCGATTGTTCTCAAAGGAGCGGATGGCCAGCCCGTGGGGAAGATTCATTCCGGCGATGCGGTGATGTTTTTCAACTTCCGCGCCGACCGCGCCCGCCAGACTACCCGCGCTCTAACTCAGCCCGATCTAAATACCTTCGAGCGCCGCAATTTCCCCGCGCAACTTCACTACCTGTGTATGACGCGTTACGACCGCACGTTCACGCTGCCCTACGTGTTTTCGCCGCAGGAGCTCACGCACATTCTGGCCGAAATCATGGGCGAGATGAACCTGAGAAATCTGCGCGTGGCTGAAACGGAAAAGTACGCGCACGTCACTTACTTCTTCAATGGCGGTGTGGAAAAAGCCTATCCGGGCGAAGATCGCATTCTGGTGCCGTCGCAAAAGGTGGCCACTTATGACCTGAAGCCGGAAATGAGCGCGGCTGGCATCAAGGACACTGTGGTGAAGGCGGTGAATGGCGGCGACTTTGACGTCTTCATCGTCAACTTTGCCAACGCGGACATGGTCGGACACACCGGCAAACTCGATGCGGCCGTCAAAGCGGTTGAAACGGTGGATGCGTGCCTTGGAGAAATCTACACCGCGGTGCGCGCCAAGGAAGGCGTCATGTTGATCACGGCGGACCACGGCAACGCCGAGCTGATGGTCGACCCGGTCACCGGCGGCCCGCACACGGCTCACACCACCAATCCGGTGCCACTTATCCTGGTTTCTGAGCAGGGCAAATTATTGCCCCTGCGCGAGGGCGGCGCGCTCGCCGACGTGGCGCCTACGCTGCTCGGCGTGATAGGCAATGGGCAACCCAAGGAGATGGACGGCCGGGACCTGCGGCTGCCGAAGGAAAGTTAGACACTTGCTGCGGGGCGGCTAAACCCCTCACCCGGACCTGAAGGCCACCCTCTGTGGAGAGGTAGCCACGGCACGGCGTTTGTGCCGTGGGGTGCTCGATTGGCAAAAGGAAAACCCACGGCACGCAAATCGTGCCGTGGCTACCATCTGGATCGCAGACACGGCAAATAGCACCGCATCTGCACCACCCAACGCGGCCGTCAGGGTCTCGCTAAACGCTCAAATCTGCCGTGGGCAGAAAGCGCGGCGGGCGGCGCGCGTGCGTGGCCTGCTCGAACGCATAGGCGAGTTTAATGAGCGTGGGCTCGCTATAGGCGCGGCCAAAGAACGAAATCCCCACCGGCAGGCCGAAGACGAACCCCGCCGGAACCGTGATACTCGGGTAGCCCGCGACCGCGGCGGGAGTCGAGCTGCCACTGGAATCGTGGTCGCCGTTCACGAGGTCCGTCATCCAGGCGGGTCCAGCGGTGGGGGCAAGCAGCGCGTCAAGGTTGTATTTGTCCATCACCGCGTCGATGCCTTCCGTTCGGGCGAACCGGATTTCATTCGCGCGCGCCGTGAGATATTCGGGACTCGTGAGCGGGCCTTTCGCTTGCGCCTGAATAAAAAGATCCTGGCCGAAGTAGGGCATCTCTTTCTTTCCGTTCCGCTCGTTAAACTTGATGATTTCCTCGAGCGTGTGAACTGGCGCCGCCGGGCCGAGACTGGCGAGATATTTATTCAGGTCCGCCTTGAATTCATAGAGCAATACCCGATTTTCACTGCCGTCAAGCTTCTTCAGTGAGGCAATCTCGACCGGGTCAATGAGCGTCGCGCCGTGGCGATTCATCTCGTCAAGCGCCGCGCTCATCAGCTTATCCACCGCTTCGTTGAATCCGAAGAACTTTCTTACCACACCAAGCCGCGCGCCGCGCAAGCCATGCGCGTCAAGGAATCTTATGTAATCCGATTGCGCCTTTCCTTGGCCCAACTCCAGCTCGCGCGTGGCCGGGTCTTCCGGGTCAACCCCGGCGAGCGCACCCAGCAAAATCGCGGCATCGGCGACGGTGCGCGCCATTGGCCCCGCTGTATCCTGGCTATGAGAAATCGGAATAATGCCCCGGCGGCTGATCAGCCCCACGGTGGGCTTGATGCCCACCAGTCCGTTGATCGACGAAGGGCAAACGACCGAGCCATCGGTTTCCGTACCCACCGCCAGCGCGCAAAAATTGGCGGAAGCGCCTGCTCCCGACCCGGAGCTTGACCCACAAGGGTTGCGGTCGAGCGCATACGGGTTGCGCGTAAGCCCGCCGCGCCCGCTCCAGCCGCTGGTCGAGTGGCTCGAGCGGAAATTGGCCCACTCGCTGAGATTGGTCTTGCCGAGGATTACCGCGCCCGCCTCGCGCAGCTTCCGCGCGACGAACGAATCCTCCGGCGGAATAGAGCCTTCGAGGGCCAGCGATCCTGCCGTGGTCATCATCCGGTCGTGCGTGCCGATGTTGTCTTTGATCAGCACCGGGACGCCATGCAAAGGCCCACGCGGTCCCGTTGTCTTCCTTTCGCGGTCGAGCGCTTCCGCGATTGAGAGGGCGTCGGGGTTGATCTCAATCACGGAGTTCACCGTCCGCTTATCGAGATCCTCAATTCGATCAAGATACAACTCTGTAATCGACCGGGCCGTGAATCGCCCCGACTTCATCCCCTGCTGCAATCCAGAAACAGTGATCTCTGCCAATTCAAAAGGCGCGGCGCGTGGCACGACCGGGATGGGCGCATCAACGGCAAGAGATCGCGATGGCACAATGGCCGCCGCGCCTCCAAGCGCTGTGGCTTCGAGAAACGCCCTGCGGCCTATGACCCGATTTCGTTTGAATTCGATGGGAGTCATGCGTGGCGATCTCCTTCGCTGGATAAGCGAACTGTGCGCGAAGCTAAGTTGTCGCACATAATTAACCTGAACATCCTCTCAGGGTGGCGCATACATCGGTCTTTATGTGTGCGCCTCGTGCTGGCGACACGGTTGCAATCACGGCGCATACATTAGAAGCAATGTATGCGCCACCCATGAAACGATTCGGTTCGCCATCTCTTAGCTAAACGCGTTCAAGTTATTCATGCGCGCTCACTAAACGCGCTGCGCCGCCACCACGCGCGGAATGCCGCTCAAATCCGGCCGGACTTCAATCCTATCCCATCCCGCTCCGAGCAATCCTACCACCGCTTCGCGCATGTTGTAGCCGATTTCCACCACCACGCGCCCGCCGGGCTTGAGCAATTGCAGGGCCTCGGGAAACAGCCGACGGTAGATTTCGTCCTCGCGCTCGAGTCCGCCCCAGGCCACGCGCGGCTCGAATTCCTTCACCTCGCGCTGCACCTTTTCAAGGTCGTTCAGGCCGACGTAAGGCGGGTTTGACACCACAAAGTCAAACGTATCGGCGCGACCCTCTTCGAGCAAGCTCCCGAGCAGATCACCTTCCCGGAATTGCACGCGGCGCAACAGGTTCAGCCGCCCGGCGTTCTTCTCCGCCACGAGAAGCGCGGAGCAGGAAATATCCACGGCGTGAATTACCGCGCCAGGCAGTTCCGAGGCAAGCGCCAGGGCGATGCAGCCGGAGCCCGTGCCTACATCCACAATTCGAGGCCGCGGGTTGCCGTGCACCGCCTTACGTGAAAATGGTAGCGCCGCCGTCCCGGCGACGACGCCGCCGCTACAAAAGTCCAAAACAGTCTCCACCACATGCTCGGTCTCCGGGCGGGGGATAAGCACATCGGGCGTGACTTCAAAATCCAGTCCCCAGAATTCCTGATGGCCGGTGATGTATTGCGTGGGTTTGCCGGTGAGGCGCTGCCGGATGAGTTCAAAATATTGGCGCGCGGTTTCAGAGGGGATTTCTGCTTCGGGATGAGCGTGAAGGAAGCCGCGGTCACAACCAAGCGCGTGCATGAGCAGCAACTCAGCGCCAAGTTCGGGCGCAGGAATTCCGCCGTCAATCAGCGTCTTCACACCCTTCTGCAAGGCATCACGAACTGACATGAGCGGTGGGCGCGGGCGCGGTCCCGGAAGGTTGCTTCAGTTTCTCGGTCTGGTAGTAAGTGATGAGGGCTTCGATGAACTCATCCAGCTTGCCCTCCATCACGCGGTCAAGCTGGTGCACAGTCAGGCCGATGCGGTGGTCCGTAACGCGGTTCTGCGGGAAATTATACGTGCGGATTTTTTCGCTGCGGTCGCCGCTGCCGATCATCGACCGGCGCTCTTCGATGATCTGCTGCTGCTGCTCCTGCAGCTTCAATTCATACAGGCGCGAGCGCAGCACGCGCTCGGCCTTGGCGCGGTTCTTGATCTGCGATTTTTCGTCCTGGCAGGAAACCACCATGCCGGTGGGAAGATGCGTGATACGCACCGCGGAATACGTGGTGTTTACCGACTGACCGCCGGGGCCGGAGGAGCAGAACGTGTCAATGCGAATATCCTTGGGATCAATCTGGATCTCGACCTCATCCGCTTCGGGGAGCACCGCCACGGTAATGGCGGAAGTATGAATGCGTCCCTGCTGTTCCGTCGCGGGAACGCGCTGCACGCGATGCACGCCGCTTTCGTACTTGAGCTTGCTGTAAACCTTCTGGCCTTCGATAATGCCGATCACTTCCTTAAGTCCGCCCACGCCGGAAACGCTGGTGGAAAGCACTTCCACCCGCCAGCCTTGCGATTCCGCGTACCGGCTGTACATGCGGAAAATTTCCTGGGCAAAGAGCGTGGCTTCATCGCCGCCCGTTCCGGCCCGGATTTCAAGGATGACGTTCTTCTCATCATTCGGGTCGCGCGGCAGGAGGAGAATCTTCAAATCGGCCTCAATTTCTGCCACCTGCTTTTCCAGGCTGTCCACTTCCTCCTGCGCCATTTCCCTCATCGCCTGATCCGAGGCCGAGTCATCGAGCAGTGAACGGGTTCCCGCGAGGTTTTTCTCCGCTTCCTTCCACTGGCGGTATTTCTCAACCACCTCGCGCAGTTCAGCGTGCGCCTTCGCCATCTTTTGGTAAAGAGACGGGTCCGAATGCGTGCTCGCGTCGCTCAACTGTGCGTTCAAGCCCTCGTACTTTCGTTCGATTTCTTCGAGTTTTTGTAAAT
>JBOGJX010000143.1:0-4672 GCA_050745285.1 Terriglobia bacterium | reverse complement strand
ATGAGTTATATGACGACGGAAAAAATTCCGGTGGGGTACAGCCTCACGCAGAAGCGCGCAGCAAAGGGGTTCAAGAAAGAACAGCTCCCGCGCTTCGGCAGGATTCCGTCGCGCAAGATAGGGCTTTTCCCGCTTTTGCTCCGCCACGCATTCAGCGACCGTTCAATTGTGATGGTGACCGAGGGTCTCGGCCCCCAGCCGTTTCACGGTCGCATCGTTTTGCTCGTGAATCAGCACACCGCGAGCGCCGCCGAAACCGTAGCCGGCTTTGCCAAAGAGAATAAACTAGCTACAATCGTTGGCACCAAAACACCGGGCCAGGTCCTCGGCGGAACTGGCTTCAAAATGGGGCATGGGTTTGTCCTACGCATTCCTGTGGTGACGTTCCACACGTGGAGCGGGAAGACGCTGGAAGGCAAGGGTGTTGAACCGGATCATGCCGTGGGACTCTCTCGCGATACTCTCGCGCAAGGTCGAGACGCTCAGGTTGAGGGGGCGGTCGAAGCCGTTCGCTGTCTCTGAGGAAACACACTACCTCTGCAAGTTCAGCCGATTTCCCTACAAGAAATCGGGGCACGCATCTTGGCTTCTGGCGGGCGGATCGAACACCCGCCATAGACATCTCAAGACGAAAGCGAAGGGACATCGAAGTGCCTACCCAACGTTACGCAGTGACTCAGCCTCCCGTTGAAACCCTCTTCACGTGGATCAAGACAGGCGAGGTCGCCGTTCCCGAGATTCAGCGGCCCTTTGTATGGAATGCCGCTAAAGTTCGCGACCTGCTCGACTCGCTATTCTGCGGTTACCCAGTCGGCTACTTGATAGCGTGGCGCAATCCAAACGTCAAACTCAAGGACGGCACATCTTCCTCCGGAAAGCGTATCCTGATCGACGGCCAACAGCGGGTTACTGCCCTCATGGCGTCCCTGCTCGGACGCGAGGTGATCAACGATGAATACCAACGCGTTCGCATTCGAATCGCCTTTCATCCAGGGAGGCAGCACTTCGAGGTTTCCAATCCCGCGATCGAGAAAGACGCATCGTGGATTCCGGATATATCCAAAGTTTTTGACCCGGACGCCAGTATGTTTGATCTGGTGAATAAATACTGTGCCCTTAACCCCGGCACCACGCAGCAGGAGGTCTTTCGCAACGTCGAACGGCTCCGCGGCATCACCAGCAACCAAATCGGCTTAATCGAGCTCGCCGCCGAATTAGACATAGAGACCGTAACTGAAATTTTCATCCGGGTGAATTCCGCAGGCGTCCCTCTCAGTCAAGCCGATTTTGCCATGTCCAAGATAGCTGTCAACGAGACATATGGCGGGAATATGCTCCGCAAGGCCATTGACTACTTCTGTCATGTGGCGCGCTCTCCAGACTTCTTCGCCCACGTTCAGAGTGACAAGGAATTTGCCAGCACGGAGTTCTTCCAGCCGATGTGCTGGCTGCGGAGCGAGAACGATGACCTCTATCATCCGTCCTACACTGACATGCTCCGAGTCGCGTTCACGTCCGAGTTCAAACGAGGTCGCCTCGCGGACCTTGTGGCGCTTTTGTCGGGCCGTAACTTCGAGACGAAGCAGTACGAGGAAGCCATCGTTCAAGATTCATTTGGCCGATTGAAACAGGCCATTTTGCAGTTTGTGAACGAGACCCACTTTAAGCGCTTCATAATGATCATCCGCTCTGCGGGCTTTGTGGACTCGTCGTTAATCGGTTCCTCTACGGCGATGGATTTTGCGTACATCTTGTATTTGATCCTGCGTACCCAACACAGGCCTGATAATGACATTGAGCGTTACGTCCGCCGCTGGTTCGTCGCATCTGTGCTGACCGGGCGCTATTCAGGATCCCCAGAAACGACGATGGACTCCGACATCCGCCAGATCCAAGCACAGGGGATCGAAGCCTACACGGAGGGCCTGATTAGAGGCGAATTGTCCGATGCTTTTTGGGCCACCTCGCTTCCCCAAGCCCTCGACACTTCCACCTCCAACAGCCCGGCGTTCCGAGTATTCCAAGCTGCCCAAGTCAAGCTGAATGATCGAGGCTTTCTCTCACGCGACATCAGCGCGCGCGAGCTGGTCGAGATCAGGTGCGATGTTCATCACATTTTTCCGCGCGATTATCTTAAAAAGGCAGGGCTGTCTCGCAACCGATACAACCAAGTGGCGAATTACGCGTTAGCCCAAACTGAGATCAACATCGCCATCGGCAACAAGGAACCACGTGTCTACTTTGCCCAGACCGTTGAACAATGTAACGGTGGCAAAAGGCGTTACGGCAATATAACCGAGCTCGCTGAACTGCGCGAAAATTTCCGCATGAACTGCATTCCCAGCGGTGTCGAGGCCATGACTGCGGATGATTATCCAAGGTTCCTCGCCGAACGTCGGAAACTAATGGCGCAAAAAATCAGCGGTTATTTTGCCAGCCTGTAGTAATCTATCCCGAAGAGAGCGAGCGATCGTTGCAGTCTACCGTAGTTCCAATGGGTAGTAGCTCCAATCAACCCCCGGTGGCCGGATGGCCAGCAAATAATGGCCGGATTTCAGTTTTGAAACATCGAGCTTCGCCTTGAGGACAGTAAGATTGCTCTCTGCCGTCGCCATCCCTGTCGCGCTCACTAGCGGCGCTCCCGGTTGCTCGAAAACCCCAACATCGTAGGTCCCTGTGCGGCTGCCTGTGGGAAGATACAGCGACACGTTGTCAACCCCTCGCAAGAGCATCAAGGGTTGCTGAGCCTGCTCGCCTGTTTCAGGCACGCCGCGCAGGACTAATCGGTTTCGCAAGTCCAAAACCACTGCGGTATACGTCCCAGCGGTGTGATGCCGGCTCCGCACCACAAACCATGAAGCCAGGCAAATAATGACGATAATGGCGGCGATCCCCACCGCCTTGAGGCGCCGCTCCCGCTGGGCTATCCTTCGGAATCGGGCGAAATCGTTGAAGCAGGGCGAGCACCGGGACATATGGACGAAGAAATCCCGCTGCTGAGCCGGATCACCTTTTCCGCGGGCAATCGCCTCGATGACCTCACGGTTGGGACAACCTTCGCGGCTTGGGTTAGGAAAAGAATTGGAGAAGACCGAACGGCCCGCCTTTAGCAGCCGTTCCTCTTCGCGCTTCGACAGCGGTTTCGTGTCATCGGGGGGATGATTATTCAACGTGGTTGTCAGGCTTTAGCGATTCGGATCACTCTTGGGACCTTCTGCGATACGCCTCTTTACCCGTTCGATACCGCGCGTAAAATCTTTGCGCACGGCGTCCTCACTCATGCCAAGCCTCGCGCCGATGTCCCTAAGCGTGAGCCCTTGAACACGCATCGAGTAAATTGTCCGCGTGCCATCGTCCATCATGCTTACGGCTTCCTCAAGCTGGATGTGACGCTCAAGGTCCTCAACAAAACTTGTGTCTGACGCAGAGTTCAGCGCGGCCAGGTCCTCCGGGTCGAGATACTCTACACGCTGACTGCGATGCATCAAGAGCTTTGCTTTCCGCACGAACGACTTGAACAGATACGGCCCAAAGTCGCGGATTTGTTCTTTGCGATTCGCTTCGAGGGCGGCGTCAACTACGCCGTCGAGGACCATGG
This sequence comes from Terriglobia bacterium, assembly GCA_050745285.1. Taxonomy (GTDB): domain Bacteria; phylum Acidobacteriota; class Terriglobia; order UBA7540; family UBA7540; genus RH2-MAG17b. The sequence goes on along the minus strand of JBOGJX010000143.1, from coordinate 1,074 downwards.
CCGGGTCGACGGCTCCGTCAAGCCGCACCTTCGAGTACGCCACCATTCGCGGCCAGTTTTACTGTGCGGCGCGGACGACCGTGCGCCGCAACTCGCGGTCCTGAATCTTCTGCGCAGCAGCAACCCACAACGGGGGACTAACTGAGTCTTCTTTCATGGGGTTAACCTCAGTCCCGCCTCGCTTGTCCTAAAACTTCTCATTTTCCTCGAAAGAATTCAAGAAAAAGTTTTTGGCCAGTTGTCCGGTTTTGCCTTTCTCAATGCTCTTTATAAATAGGGGACAAAAATTGTCCTCAAACATTTTCCGAGGAGGCGCGCTGATGGAGACAATTGCGGAAAGTCCGAAACGAAAGCGGTGGTGGAAGAATATCACGCGGATGGGGGTGCTTACCTTCGCCGCGTCGATGGCGCTGGCGGAGAACACTTTCGCGCAGGGGGTTGGGAATTCGCCTTGGGAGAATGCCGTTCAGGTTTTACAGACAGCGTTTACCGGTCCAATTGCCACAGGCCTCGCTTTGGTCGCAATCGTGGTGGGCGGCCTGGTTTTCGCCTTCGGCGAGGGCGGCGCGAAGCGCACCATGGCTGGCGTCATCTTCGGTGTCGGCATGGCCATCGGCGCCGTCAACTTTATGGCTTGGCTCTTTCCCGCGTCCTAACATGCAATCGACTCGTACCAATCCGGTGTTTCGGTCGCTCAACCGTCCGCTCACCATCCTGGGCGTCGAGCGGAAGTTATTTTTCTTCGCCCTTCTGATGGGCGCGGGCGTCTTCAACCTGATGAAAACGCTCTTGGGCGGGATTCTAATGTTCTTCCTGCTTTATGCCATTGGCCGCTGGGCAACCAAAACCGATCCGAAGATTCTGCGCTTCCTTCTGAATTCTGGAGGGACCAAGGCTCAGTACGATCCAATGAAGTTTTCGCCTGTCCGTGTTCGGAGGATTGAGCGTGTTTAGGCTGGACCGCATCTCGAAGAGTTATCGCGAGGCCGGGTCGTTCAATGAACAGGTGAATCTGTTCGGATTCATTGACGATCAGGTTTTCCTGACCAAGAGCGGCGATGCGGGCGTGGTCTT
>JBOGJX010000142.1:0-4877 GCA_050745285.1 Terriglobia bacterium | reverse complement strand
CCCCCATATTCAAAATAGTCGCCAGATACCTCGAATATCCACCCAGCAATTCATCAGCTCCCTCGCCCGTCAGCACGACCTTAACGTGTTTCGCAGCCTCCTTTGCGACGGAGTAAAGCGAAACGCTGGACGGCCACGCGACGGGTTCGTCCTCATGCCAAATCAGCTTGGGAAGCGCAGAGAAGAAAGTTTTCCGGTCGAGCTGCACCTCATGATTATCCGTTCCAAAATGTTCGGCGACCTGACGGGCGTAACTCAGTTCATCGTACTTGTCCTCAGCATAGCCCACGGAAAAAGTCTTAATCCGCTGCCCTCCTGAGAACCGGCTCATCACGCCCACCACGGCGCTGGAATCCAGACCTCCGCTCAAAAACGCGCCAAGCGGCACATCGCTCATCAGCCGCAGGCGAACCGACTCCGTGAATAATTCCCGGAACTCTTCCACATATTCTTCCACCGGCCGTACTTTCTTACTTGCAGGGAAACGGAGGCTCCAGTATTGACGGGTAACCAACTGCCTGTTCTCAATAAATAACCAATGGCCGGGCATGAGCTTATGAATTCCGTCAAAAAGCGTCTCCGGCCCGGAGATGTACCCGGTGGCGAAGAACTCGGCCAAGACGTTGCGGTTGATCCGGCGCTCAACGTCCGGTAATTCCAGCAGGGCTTTAATTTCCGAAGCAAAGATAAACCGCCCGGAATTTACGGTGTAGTAGAAGGGCTTCACGCCCAGCCGGTCCCGCGCGCAGAAGAGGCTCCGCTTCCGCCTGTCCCAGATCGCATAGGCAAACATGCCGCGCAGTTTTGCTACGCTGCGCTCCGCGTCTTCTTCATAAAGGTGAAGAATGGTTTCCGTATCCGCATGAGTCCTATAAAGATGGCCGCGAGCCTCCAACAGTTTACGAAGTTCGCCATGATTGTAAATTTCACCGTTGAAGGTGATCTGCAAGTTTCCATCCTCGTTGCCCATCGGCTGTTGGCCGCTGGCAAGGTCGATGATGCTCAAGCGGCGGTGGCCCAACGCGGCCGGGCCTTCAACAAAAACTCCTGCCTCGTCGGGACCCCGATGAGCTATCACCTTGCACATCGCCTCAATCTCAGGGCGCGAAGGCGCCTTGCCTCCCGTCAACGAAACAATTCCGCAAATCCCACACATATCTCAATCAACGCGCCGGGAAATGGTTATAGCGCGCCTTTCTTGCCAGCTCCGGCCCCCGCACGGGTATAGTCCGGCGTTTCATCAATGCCTGTCCGCATGCAGTCAAAAAGGTCCGCGATGGTTCGCATCGCAAAGGTGGGCGCGGAGCTGCTTAAGAACACCGCGTCCGAATAAGGATCGTCCGGGTGATAGCCGTGCATGCCGGAAGGCATCCATCCCTTGCCATGAAAGTCACTGTGCGATAGGAGCCATCCGGGATGCAGCAAGAAAACAAGCTCCCCATAGCGGTGATCGTCAAAGCAAACGCCCAACTCGCGCAACTCCTCCTCCGGCAATATGCGTCCGCAAGTCTGCGTCTCGAGGCAGTGAACTATTGCCTCGCGGGCCTTGCCATTCATGAACCAGAACCGGGCCATCGTCGAGTCATAAACGGCCAGATAATCTGACGGCATGTCGAGCCCCAGAGCGTCAATCTGCTTAACCAGGTCGACCTGCTGCTTCACCGGCGTCATCCCGTGGTCGGAAAATAGCGTGAACTTCGCCTCAGGGTTTTGCCGCAATGCCAGTTGGAATACGTTCCGCAACTCCCTTTCGTACCAGTCAAGCCGGCTTTCGAAAGCGGCGCTATCGCCGCAATGATCGTGAAGCACCATGTCCATTTCGCAAAGATAGACGAAGAAAAACGTGGCGTCGCTGCCTTCGAGGTCAACCTTGACCCGGCGGAGAATTTCTTCGTCGGACCAATGATGATAGGAGTATATGCGATGAGGCACGCCCTTTTCGGCGAGAATGTCAAAAATCGTGCGCGCCCCTGCCACCCCGCCGCGATCATAGATGTTGCGCTTTTCCACAAAGTCGAAAAAGGGCAACAGGCTGGGACTGACACAGCATTCGAAGTTTCTTCCCAGCCCCAGCACGTGCTTCCCCATCTCCTTCAGCGCCTTCCGCGTGACCCGGTGATTCAGGACGGAATCAGGAACAAAACGGAAATGCCGGAGCCACCGGTACGGCGACCCTTCCGGATCATAATAAAAAAGATTCCAGTGGCCGTGTTGCGAAGGAGGCAATCCCGTCAGGATGGTCGGGATGGCGCCCGAACTGAAGCCGAGAACGGTGCGAAGGGGCTCGCGATAAGGTAACAGGTCCGAAAGAAAGGGATGGCCCTCAAGGAATTTCCACCCCAGCGCGTCAATCAAGACGTGGATTTGAATTGGACGAGCGCTGGTCATTTTTCTGTCACCGTGCTGAGAGGGCCTGTGGGCGCCGGGCTCGGTCGCAGCCGCAGCATCAGCCGTTTGGGAACGTATAATGCCATCTCCCGTGCGGCACGGCCCGCATAGCAGACGGGGTCACCCATCATCAATCGCTCAAAATGTTCTACGGTCGTATCGGCGTAGACGGCCACCCGGTTGACGACTGATTTACCTGGATGAGACGGCCAACTGCGCGAATTGCAAACGGCCTGGTAACCGAGACTTCTTGCCATCTCTACAACTCGCCCGTTCAGGTCTCCAAACGGAGCTGACAGAAAACGAACCGGATGTCCCAGCCGGTCCTCTAGAATCTGCTTCGAGTCCCTCAATTGGCGCTCCAGCGCGGACGGTGAAAGCCATGATAAGTACAGGTGCTCGTGACTGTGCGACTGAAAGGACATCCCGGCCTCCTGCATCTCAAGCATCTGACTCCAAGTCAGGAATCCTGGAAGATCCACAGTCGAGGTATTCACAAAAAAATACGCCCGTATTTGAAATTCGGCGAGGAGCGGAAAAGCCAATGCATACTGGGAGATCAGCCCGTCGTCAAACGTCAGGACCACTGAATTTATCGGCCGGTCAGCCGTGAGATCTTCGCCGGCAAGCTCTTCAAGCCGGCCGTCTGAAAAGCCGCGCTCACCGATTCGCTCCAACTGCGTTTGAAACTCTGCCCGGCGGACCCAATATTTTCTTTCGCGCGCAGGATGCTCCGCTTCCTTGCTGCTGGTAAGGCCGTGGTAGCCAAATACGGGCACCCCGCGCACCCGCCACTTCGGTTCTCCAGGCCTCTTCGAGGCTAGTTGACGCGTTGCCATGTGACCTCTTTGCGGCCCGCCAGGAAGCGGAAAAACCCCACCAGAAACGCCAGGTTCATCGAAAGCATGAAATAACCGAGGAGCGCAAAGCGCACGCCCTTCAACCGGTCGCGAAAAACAAAACCCATCCCCGCCCAACCGTAGAAAAGCAGTTGCCCCGCGAAAGTAAGCCGGTATAACAAATCGCCCAGAAGAAAAATATTGCTCAGGAACAATCCGATGAGCAAAAATGGCACAGTCCATCGCAGCACTTTGTGCGAGCAGAAAGCCACCAAAGAGAAACCCCGCAAGCGGGCGCGGGCAAGCTGCCGCAAGGCGCGAAAACTGCCGACGGCAAGGCGGACGCGGCGGGTGAATTCGCCTGACACAGCGGAGGCTGCGAACTCCGTCGCCACAACTTCCGGGTCGTAAATCACGCGGTACCCATGCTTGCGGGCATTCATCGGTATGACAAAATCCTCGATCACCGTGTCGGCAGATACCGGGAGAAAACAAGCGCGTCGAAGCGCATAAATGGCTCCGCTCGCAGTCATCGTGGCGCCCAGGCGCGCTTCCATCAGCCGAAGCATGCTCTCGTACTTCCAATACACTCCTTCCGTTTGTTGAGACTCCTCAGAACCCCTGAACAGCAATGCGCCGCAAACGACCCCGGCGCTCGCATCCTGGAAATGGCGCACGAGGTTCTTCAAGGCGTCCGGAGCAAACAGTGTTGCGGCGTCAGACATGACAAGAAGGTCGTGCTGAGCCTGCCTGACGCCTTCATTCAGTGCTGTGGACTTTCCTTGTCTTACCGGAAAGAACACATTCCGTACCTGGAAGGCCTGTATTGCGCGCAGGATATCGTTCGTGGCATCCGTTGAGCCATCCGATATAAAGACAACCTCGATTTTTTCCGCCGGGTAGTCGAGCTGCTGGATATTGGCAATCTTATCCGGCAAATGATCCTGCTCGTTGTAGGCCGGAATAATCAAGCTCAGAGGCGGCAAACCATCCGGCGGCACAATCAAGGCGCGCCGGTTGCGCCTGCCCGTCAGGTATCGCCAGTCACGCCGGATTTGCGAGACGGCGTAGGCGGCAAACAGCAACAGAGGATACAAAAAGTAGGTGTAGATGATGAGGACGGCGCACCACCAGAAAACGCCGGCCGCCGTAATGTCCACCCATCCTGTCCCTATCATCGCTGCGCGCCCCGCTCCAACCTTAAGACTTTCGCTCGATGCGTGAAGAGCAAGCGATCAGCACCCGCCCTCCGATGGATCACTTTACCTATTAATATATACACATATAAGGGCTTAGTTTTTATATTATACCAATCATCACAATATCTTGAAATTTGGGAGCGCTCCCCTGTGGTTGGGAGGCGCGGCCGGCCGCCAGGGATATACCAACCTACCCAGAATGCCTATTATCGTGGTCTGGCACGGAGGTTCAAGGCAAATGCAGGCGCCAGTCTTCACTCATATGATGTTACGGTTGCAGGATTTCCTTGTCAAGCCTCTGCGATTTGTCTCATCGCAGCGCCTCACAATGCGACGCAGGCCACGGTGGGGGCGGTCCTAACCCGGATTATTCATGAACTCGCTAGACAAAAACGGAAGGGCACGGTTTTAACCGTGCCGTTACAGGCGCCTCCCGAGACTTCTTTCCTTT
>JBOGJX010000141.1:0-3938 GCA_050745285.1 Terriglobia bacterium | reverse complement strand
GCGCCGCAGACTATTATTTGAGTCAGTTGAATACGGCCCGAATATAAAAATAGGAATTATCCCTGGCGGATGGGATCAAGGATGTTGAGCGCGACAAACCGCCCTGTCGATTGCCCGAAGAGAGAGGTCGAAGAAGGAATCGCCCGGCAGGAGAACGTCGAGCAGGACATTTGTGTCGAGAGCGGTGATCACCGCCCCCGAATCCCCTCAATAAATTCGTTGATGGATTTGTAGCCCAACTCCGCAATGCTGTCCTTGCACCGGCCCTTCCATTTTTTCAACTTCAGTTTTTTGGGTCTCTTGCGCAGTACAATATTGCCCTTGACGGTTTCGAACTCTACCTCTGTTCCGGGTTGCACAGACCAAAACGTACCCTGAGTGCTTTCGGAAGCGTTACTTGGCCTCGTTCACCGATTTTCATATTTGTAAGTATGCATCAAAATCCATACCTCTGCAATGTGGTTGTGGTTAATGGGCTTGCCCGCTTGTCCGTCTTGGTTGGGAGGGGCCATTGGGGGTATGTTTTGAACTCGATGGCCTTTGAACCGGGTGGAATATCGGGCGTTTCGCTCCAGGAACCCATGGGCGATGATCGCCGCGATGGTGATGCCCACGCCGAAAACAATAATTAGCAGAAGATTGAATTTCGCCAGAAGCCGCATCGTTACCCCAATGAATTATGCCTGTCGCCAATGCCGCTTAGCATAGCATACGCCACGGTTCTAGCGGCGGCCGGAGTGCACCCGTCGTGGCGGGCGAAATCACTTCGAGACGTACACCGGTGGGGTCTTCTTCGTGGCGTTGGATTTCTGGAAAATGATGAAGTACGAGTGATTCTTGCGGGCGTGAACTTGCTTCAAGAGACGGCTCACGCCCGGTTGATTAGCACGAACGACCAGGAACAGATCGCGTGCGTAGAATCCCATGCTGGCATACTCATTGATGATCTCAACATGAGTGAGCCACTGCCGGTTGGCGCTCACTTCATCCTGGCATTTGACGATACAGATGCCATTTTTCTTAAGGATGCGAAAGGCTTCTTTGCCGCCCTTGACATACAGATCGATCACCGCTGCGTGCCATTTGGGACCACCCTCTTCGGTCGCTTCTCTATTGGAGTATGCCTTACGGAACGAGGAGTGTGTTCCGCCTCCCCCTAAATGGTCCGCAGACCGTCTGAAGAATCCTTCCATATAAGGTGGATCGAACACCACACAGTCAAAACTCTCATCGGCATAGGGCAGATTTCTACAATCAACACCCGTTTTGACATCAGTTCCTCGAACCTCGTAATCGCCTGGACGTACGTTCTTCCAGAACACACCTTGTCCCCAAGTAACGTCTGCGACTTTCGCTCCCTTCGGGACGTGGAGCGAGAGGATTTTCGGGAAGACCTCTGCATTGCCCCCGATATAAGCCGAAACCACCACATCTGAGGTTGCTTCGCCTCCCTGGACACGCCGCTTGCCCTCTTGGTGCAATTCTTGAAATAGGCTGGGTTGGCTGTTCAACATTTTCACCTGCATAGCGTGGTGCTACGTTTACGCTGTAGACACATATGTAGCACGCCGGTAGGCTCACTTGCAATGGCAAATTCTGTCCCACGGGCGTTCGGTTTGAGGGTCCGTGCATTTCGCGTGAAAGCCGGGTATTCGCAGGAGGAGCTGGCCGCGCGCAGCGGCTTGCACCGGACATTCATCGGGCGCATAGAGCGAGGTGAGACCAACATTACTCTGATCAACATCCACAGGGTCGCACATGGCCTGGGGGTTGCTCCTTCGGCTTTGTTTGGTGAGATGCAGCATTGATGGATGTAGATCCTGCCATCCCAGTAGAGCCTGAGAAGCCTGAGCATGCGCCACTTACAATCTCTGGTGTCCTTGAAAATATCCGGGATCCTCGCCATTGGATAAAGACTGAAGCACTCGTTCAACTCATCATCGGCAATCCAAGTCTCCGGGGAATTGTCTATGGTTACGTCTCCGAGGCCGCGTTCTGCAATTTCTTGGACGAGCACGGAATCAGCGAACACTTCAAGCCTGATGACCACAAGAAGACGAAGTCAGACCGCACCTTCAAGTATCGTGGACGTCAGTACACCTTGCAGTTGAAATCAGTCCAGACCAACACCGTTAAAGAGGCCAGCACTGGAAGATTCATTGCAAAGGTTCAGAATGACGCATCCGACCGGAGAAAGATCAAATTTCCGGACGGTTCAATCCTTGAGATAACCTGCTACTTGGCCGGCGAGTATGACATTCTTGGCGTCAGCCTGCAGCCCTTCATAGGCAAGTGGACATTTGCCTTTAAGAAGAATAAAGACCTAAAGCGCTCCACTTATCGGAAGTACTCTTCAAAAGTCCAAGGGATGCTCCTCGCAACGCTCGAGGACATCAGCTATCCGTTGACGACGGATTGGACAGACGATCTTATAACCCTTCTCGATGACCCGGACCTCGGTAAGGCGATCTAATTTCCCAGCAACTCGATATACCTCCCGACCGCTTCAATGCCGCGATAGAAGTTGGACAAATAGAATTTCTCGTTCGGGGCGTGCAGGTTGTCGCCGGGAAGGCCGTAGCCCATCATAATGACTGGTGTTTTGAGGTGTTGAGCGAACAGACCGGCGATCGGAATGGACCCGCCGGAGCGCACGTAAACCGTTTTCTTCTTGAAGACCTGTTCCATGGCCGCGGCAGCGACTTCGATGTAGGGGTTGCTGGTGCTCACTACCGAGGCGGGTGCGGAGTGGATCACGCGCACGCGAGTTTGAATTCCTGTAGGCGTGAGCTTTTTCACCGCGGCGGTGAATTGGCGAATGGCTTCCTGCGGGTTCATGGCCGGAACCAGGCGCATGCTGATCTTGGCCGTTGCCACCGCTGGGATCACGGTCTTTGCGCCTTCGCCCGTAAATCCTCCACGGATACCGTGCACTTCAAGCGTGGGCCGCGCCCACAAGCGTTCGAGAACCGAGTAGCCTTTTTCGCCCGTGAGCGCCGTTGAGCCAACCTCCTTCTTCAGAAATTCCTTTTCTTTGAAAGGTAGCCGCTTCCAGGCGGCCAGCTCCCTTGCGCTCGGCCGCTCGACGCGCCGGTAAAAGCCCGGAATGCGGATTTTGCCGTCGCGCCCTTTAAGGCCCGAAATGATTTCAGCCATCACCTGCATCGGGTTTGGAGTCGCGCCGCCGTATATGCCGGAATGCAGGTCGTGCGCCGCGCCGCGAGCTTCAACCTCCGTATAGACCAGTCCGCGCAGGCCCGTGATGAGCGTGGGCAATCCGGCGGCAAACATTTCCGCGTCGCAGATCACCGCTCCATCAGCGCGCAGCATCCCGCTGTTTTTTGGAACAAATTTCTCGATGTGCTCGCCGCCGACTTCCTCCTCGCCCTCGATCAGGAACTTCACGTTAATGGGCAGCCGGCCTTCGCTCTTGAGCCATCCTTCAACCGCCTTGACCAGGATATAGGTTTGGCCTTTGTCGTCACACGCGCCGCGCGCGTATATGTTTTGGCCGCGGATCGCGGGCTCGAAGGGAGGGGAATTCCATTCTTCCAGTGGGTCAGGCGGCTGGACGTCGTAGTGGCCGTAAAAGAGCAGAGTGGGTTTGCCTGGCGCGTTCAGCCATTCGGCATAGACCAGCGGATTCTGGCTTTCGCGCCCTTCAATTATCTCAACGCGCGCCATACCGACGGAGCGGAATTCATCCGCCAGGAATTCGGCCGCGCGCCGGATGTCCGGCTTGTGTTCAGGCAGCGTGCTGATGCTTGAAATTCTGAGCAGGCCGATCAACCCCTGCAGGAAACGGTCCCGGTTGGCGCGATAGTATTGGAAGACTGGGCTCGCCACGATTCTTCTCCGTTAGCGTACGGGCAGGTCGTGTGCTGTGTAGCGCAGAGTTTTGCTTTTAAAACTCTGCGGTTTTTGTTTTCGATCAATAG
>JBOGJX010000140.1:0-8447 GCA_050745285.1 Terriglobia bacterium | reverse complement strand
TAATGGAGAAGTACCACCTGACGATTGAAGATATTTGGCGGGGTGAGGAGCATTTGCGCCGCCGCATCGCCGCGGCCGGGATGGAGGGAGGCGAAGCCGGGGGGTGGTCCGAGCGCATGGACCGGGGCGAGGCCGACCTGAGGCAATTCTTTGATCAGCTTGGGCGCGACGTGAAGAGCATTGATCCCACGCTGCTCGATGCGCTTCGCAACGCGCAGGAAAAGATGACCTATCAGGTGGAGCGCCTGCGCGGGAAGATCAGCCGCGCCGCGCTTGAACGCTCGGAGCTTCTCACCCGGCATGAAAAGACCTTGGTAGCCCACCTAATGCCTGGCGGAAATCTTCAGGAGCGCGAGTTGAGCGGAATCAACTTTCTCGGCCGCACCGGGTATGGGCTGTTGGACCAACTGCTCGAACAGGTTCAAACTCAATGCCTGGACCATCAGTTTTTTGTCTATTAATCCACCTTGGGCAGTTTGGAGTGCGGGAGCTTGCTCCCGCTTTCGTAGGGGACGCCGCTTGCTGCGCCTCAGGGTAAGCCCTGCCCCTACAAAGCGGCGGCGAGCCACCGCACTCCATGGGCGCCAGCCCGCTGCAACCGCCCACCCTTTTCAATCACCGAAGCCATCCGGTAGCGCTATAATCAGTTTCAAACGGGGGCGGATAACTTCCACCGTCTTGAGGCCGGTTGGTTTGATCCGGGCACATCTGTCCGGAGGGAGGGAAGCATGGGTGTAGATACCATTAAGCGGGCAAGTGCACTTTCGCGGTCGCTCCAGGTGGAAACACGCTCTCGAGTGGAATTCAAGGACCTCACAGACGTCATCCATGCGATGGTTGAGGAATCGCGCGTGGAGAACGGCGTCTGCCATCTGTTTGTCCCGCACACTACGGCGGGACTTCTGGTTAACGAGAACGACGACCTGTCCCTGCAAAGCGATTTGGATGATTTTCTGAAGCGGCTGGCGCCCCTCGGCCAGGAGTATCACCACAACGATGGGAACTGCGACGCGCACCTTAAAGCCGCTCTGATGGGTTGCTCAAAAACCCTGCTGGTCGAAAATAAGCGGTTGGTTCTCGGACGCTGGCAGGGCATCTTCTTCTGCGAATTTGACGGCCCTCGGCGTCGCGACCTGCGCGTTAAAGTCGTCTCCGATTGAGTGATTTAAAATGGTCCGTAGTAAGTTGTCAGTTGTTTGTTACAACGGACTACGGACCGCTAACCACGAACCACAGTTCTTATGGAAACCCTCGGCCTATACATCCAGGTTCCTTTTTGTGCCTCGAAGTGCAGCTTCTGCAACTTCAGCTCGCAAGTTGCTCCCGCCACGGTCTATGAAAATTACGTGCGGTCGCTCGAGCGTGAGGCAGCACTCTTTCCGGAGCGCGTGGGTCTTGAGGGACTACGCGCGGACACGGCACGGCTTCCTGTGGATACGGTCTATTTTGGCGGTGGCACTCCGACCCTCCTCGGGACGGAAAAGCTGGGGAGAATCTTCCGGGCGCTGCAGCAAAACTTCGATCTGAGCCAGGCGCTTGAAACCACGCTTGAAATGACCCCTGGGTCTGCTTCTGCCGGATTGCTTGATGATCTTTCCCGTCTCGGCGTGAACCGCTTGAGCATCGGAGCGCAGTCCTTTGAGGACCGTGAGCTTCGTCCCACGGGTAGGCTGCACTCCGCAGCGGACACCGTTGCGCAGGTGCGCACGGCGCGCGCGGCAGGCTTGCATAACATCAACCTTGATCTCATCGCCGGGCTGCCTCACCAGACGCTCGATAGCTGGCGGCGCAGCCTGCGCACGCTCGGGCGGCTTGAGCCGGAGCACGTTTCCATTTACCTGTTCGAAGCGGATGACAAGAGCCGCCTGGGCCGGGAAGTGCTGCGCCACGGAACCGGCAGCTACGCGACATTTATGCCCGATGAAGACTTCATGGCTCGCGCCTACGAAATGGCGTGTGAGTTTCTGGCGAAGGAAGGATATAAGCATTACGAAATCTCCAACTTCGCCCGTCCAGGCTTCGAGTCCGTTCACAACCAGAGGTATTGGCGGCGCCTCCCGTACCTGGGCTTGGGAGCGGGAGCCCACTCTTTTGACGGCCTGCGGCGGTGGGCCAACGAAACGGCGCCTGCGGATTATCAGGCACGGCTAAATAGGGACGAGCTGCCCGTGGTGGAGAAGCGCGACCTTGATCCGGCAGCGGAGATGGAGGAGTATTTCTTCCTTGGATTGCGGGAGTGGCGGGGAGTGAGCCTAGAGGATGCGCAGCGGCGCTGGGGCACGCCGCCTCTCAACAGTTGGATGGCAAAGGCGCGCCGGCTGGAGCGGGAGGGCTTCCTCCAGGAACACAGTGGGCGATTGAGTCTGAAGGAAAGCGCTTACCTGGTTTCGAACGAGATTTTTCAGGAATTCCTGTGTTAGTTGTATGTGGTCTGTTGTTCGTCGTCTGTTGTCCGGTGCCGGCGACGAATTGTCAATCGCAGCGCGGCCTTGAGGCACAATCTTCGCGGCTCGACAAGCATCGAGGAATTAGTCGTACAAACCTCGATGTATGTACATCTGGCAACGGTCACAAACATCGGACAACCTATGAATAAAATGATCGACTTGCGCAGTGATACAGTGACGCGGCCTACGCCCGCGATGCGGCGCGCCATGGCCGATGCCGAGGTGGGCGACGACGTCTACCGCGAGGACCCCACGGTGAACCGCTTGCAAGAGCGCGCGGCGGAGATCTTCGGGCGCGAAGCTGGCCTCTTTGTTCCATCGGGCAGCATGGGCAACCAGGCGGCCATCCGCGTGCACACAAGCCCTGGGCAAGAGGTGATCTGCGAGGAGCGAGCCCATATTTATAGCGTTGAGATGGCCACCATGGCGGCTTTTTCGGGATGCCTGGCGCGCCCGATCTACGGTCCCGATGGGATTCTCACGTGGGACCGGATCGCCCCGCACGTTCGCCCGCACGCCGAGCTTCGCGCGCGCACAGGGTTGATCTCTCTTGAAAACACCGCGAACCTCGCAGGCGGCTCGGTCTATCCTCCAGAAGTTGCGGAAGAAATCTGCACGAGGACTCATGCCGCCAGCGTGCCCGTGCACCTCGATGGCGCGCGCATTTTCAACGCGGCCGTGGCGCTCGGACGAAGCGTGGGAGAACTGACGCGCGGCTTCGACTCGGTGATGTTTTGTTTTTCGAAGGGCTTGGGCGCACCCGTGGGATCGATGCTCGTCGGAAGCCGGAAGTTTATCGAGGAGGCCCGCCGCGTCCGCAAGATCCTGGGTGGTGGCATGCGCCAGGTTGGAGTTTTGGCGGCGGCAGCGGCCGTGGCACTCAATGAATCACCGCAGCGCCTCCATATCGATCACGAGAACGCCCGCTTTCTAGCCGATCGACTGGCCGAGATGCCTGGGTTGAAGGTTGATCCTGCGAAGGTGGTCTCGAACATCCTGTTCATGGATATCACTGCTACCGGTCTGGATTCTTCCGAGTTGTCCCGCCGCCTCGCCGAGCGCGGGGTGTTGATCAACGGTCACGCCCAGAGTATGCGCCTGGTAACGCATTGCGATGTGGACCACGATGACTGCGCCCGCGCCTTGCAAGTCCTGCGCGAGATCATCGGCCTCAACCAGAAGACAGTAAGCAGCCGGCCGTAGGCGGAAGTAGCGCAGAGTTTTGCTTTTAAAACTCTGCGGCTTTTTGCATTTTGGATTTGAGATTTCGGATCGGTCGTAGGGGCGCTGCTTGCTGCGCCCTGTGCTTGGCAGGATGTTGCCCCATCTCATTGATCTCATACAGAGGAGCGGTCATGGCGCGTCTTTCTTCCCCGATCGAACAAATCAAGGATCATTACACGGTGGTTGTGGTTGGCTCCGGCTATGGGGCTGCCATCGCGGCATCGCGCCTGGCGCGGGCGGGACAGCAAGTTTGTATGCTTGAGCGCGGCAAAGAATTCCAGCCGGGTGAGTATCCCGATACGGAACTCCGGGCGGTTGAGGAGATGCAGGCTGCTACCCCGGACGGGCATATCGGGCCGAAGACGGGCCTCTACGAATTCAACCTCAACGACGACATTAATGTCTTCAAGGGTTGCGGTCTGGGCGGCACTTCGCTGGTTAATGCCAACGTCGCGTTGCGCGCCGAGCCGCGCGTGTTTGATGACGTGCGCTGGCCGCAGGCGCTCAAGGCCGATCTCGGCTCGCTTGTGGAGGAAGGATACGAGCGCGCCGAGGAAATGCTCAAGCCTTCGCCTTACCCCGCCTCCGGCTATCCGACCCTGCCCAAGCTCGAGGCGCTTGAGCTTTCCGCGAAGAGTATGGGCGCGAAGTTTTATCACCCTCCCATCAACGTCAACTTCACGGTTACGGGCAAGAACCACGTGGGCGTGGATCAGCGCCCGTGCAATTGCTGCGGAGATTGCGTGACGGGCTGCAATTACGCGGCAAAAAACACCCTGATCATGAACTACCTGCCGGACGCAAAGAACCATGGCGCGGAAATCTATACACAGGTTGACGTGCGATGGGTTGAGCCGGACGGAGGCCGCTGGCGGGTTCATTATGAGCCACAGGGGGTTGGCCGGGAAAAGTTCAATGCTCCCGAAATGACGCTGACCGCCGATCTGCTGGTTCTCGCCGGCGGAACACTCGGCTCAACGGAAATTCTGCTGCGTTCAAAATCGAATGGAGTCGGGATTTCCGGCCAGGTGGGTGCGCGCTTCACGGGTAACGGAGACGTGCTGGGCTTCGCTTACAACACGGACCACACGATCAACGGCGTGGGATGGGGACACCACCGCCCGGGTGAAATCCCCCCGGTCGGTCCGTGCATTACCGGCGCCATTGACATGCGTGAGCAGCCGGAACTGAATGATGGCATGGTGATTGAAGAGGGCTCGCCGCCCGGACCGATTGCGGGGTTTCTGCCCTCGGGGCTTTCGCTGGCGTCAGGTCTTGTGGGCCGCAAATATGTTCCGTGGTCTCCCGAGGCAATACGGGAGAATTATGAAAAGCTGGCGAGTTGGGTGGAGGGTCCGTACCACGGGGCCGTCCATAAGACGGAGACGTACCTCGTAATGACGCACGATGATGGGGCCGGCCGCATGACGCTTGAAAAGGATCAACTCCGCATCCATTGGCCCGGCGTGGGGGAGCAGGCAATTTTTGATAAGGTAAACGCAACCCTCGCGAAGGCGGCGAAAGCTCTCGGCGGCGAATATCTCATTGACCCGCTATGGTCCAAGTTGATGCGCAACAACCTTATGAGCGTTCACCCGCTGGGTGGTTGCGTGATGGCCGGGGGCGCGGAGCACGGCGTGGTGAATCACAAAGGCCAGGTGTTTTCGTCCGCGCAGGGAGCGGCGGTTTATAACAATCTCTACGTGATGGACGGATCGGTGGTTCCGCTCCCGCTCGGAGTGAATCCCTTGCTCACGATTTCAGCCCTGACGGAACGGGCGGTAAAGCTTGCCGCGCAAGAACGTGGCTGGACGATTGATTACAAGCTGCCCTCACAAGCCTCAGCGGTCCCGGTAGCGCGGAAGGTAGGTATTGAATTCACTGAGACGATGAGCGGCTACTTTTCCGACCAGGTCAAGGATGATTACCAGCGCGGCGCCGACGCCGGCAAAGCCGCTAACTCGCCCCTCACCTTTACGCTGACCATTGCTTCTGAAGATCTGGAAAGTATGCTCAGCGACCCGGACCACCGGGCGTGCATGGTGGGAAGCGTGGTGGCGCCAGCACTTTCGCCGCAACCACTGATGGTGAACGGCGGGCAATTCAGTCTGTTTGCCGTGGATCCCTCTCAACCGGGCGCGCGCCGCATGTGGTACCGGATGGAGTTGAATGCCGAGGGCGGCCGCGTCTACTATTTCGAAGGCTTTAAGCTGATTCACGACCAGCCCGCCTACGACGCGTGGCACGATACGACCACGCTCTACGTTACCGTCTACGACGGCGCCTCGAACGCGAATCCTGTCCTCGGCAAGGGTATTCTGATCATCAGGCCGCAGGATTTCCTTGACCAATTGACCACTATGCGCGCCACGAACGCCGCCACGCTTGAGCAGCGGCTGGACGCGGAGGGGCGATTTGCCCGCTTTTTCCTGGGTGTTCTGGCGCAGAAGTACGGCAGGATTTTCAGACCTCCGGTGAAAGCCTAGCGGCGGCGCCGGAATTAGATTATTTTGGATTTTGAAATGACTTCGCCGAGCGCTGTAGCGCTGTAGCGCAGAGTTTTGCCTTTAAAACTCTGCGGTTTTTTCCCCGGACCAGCCAAATACCGCAGACCTGAAAAGCGCAGGTCTGCGCTACCCATTTTTGATCGGATGGCGTGAAAAGCCGCAGAGTTTTAAAAGCAAAATTCTGCGCACCAAGGCATTCCTGAACCGCTGAGCCCCGACTCCGAAGCGCGCCTATTCGTGGCGTAACGCCACCACCCGCGAAGACACACGCCGGCATCTAAAATATCTTGCCGAGTTTCTTGAGCAAGCCGCCAGTGCCTTTGCCGATTTTAGCGGCGCCCTTGCCCACGCCCACGCCAGTGTGGACGCCCGCTCCCGCGGCGCCCTTTCCCACGGAGGCGGCAGCGCCCACCACATTGCCCGTTGCCAGGTCCGCAGCGCCACCCGCCACGCCTTGGCCCAACGAGGCCGCGCCCTTGGCGGCGCCTTCCCCAATGTCTGCGCCGCCATGCGCCACTTCCTTACCTGGGTTCTTGGTTTTTTTCTTTTTGTGAACGGCCGGCGTGGTCGTGGACGGCGCCTGGTCCGCGCTTGATTGCGCCGACGTTGATTGGCTTAACCCTGGCAATGCAACAAAAAATACAAGTGCGAGCGAAGAGATCAATAGGACTTTGGTCTTCACGGCAGTCCTCCTTATCAGGCGCATCAGGCCGTCTGGCCGCGAGGCCGCATCTACTCTTATTATGATGCAGTTTGCCGCGGGAAAGTGGTAGGCAGCAGAGGTAGCGCAGAGTTTTGCTTTTAAAACTCTGCGGCTTTTCCGCCGGACAACGAAGAATTCCATCGTTGATTTGACCTGAAAGTGGGCATGTCGCTCGGGGGCATCCGCACAGCATGAAAATAGGGCCGGAAGGGCATGGCATTCAGTCACACCGTCAAGCGGGCGCTCCTGACGCGGCGAGCCTTACCGGTCGACCGCTGCCTGAACCTGTAATGCAAATTTCTTTTCCAGCCGCGCGAATGTCGCGCAACTCGCCAAAGCCGCGAGGCACGTGCGCGAGAAAGCTAAAGTACTGGATGGTCTTCTGGCCGAGGGCCGGGACGGTAGTAAAGTGCGGCGCCCCAAACAAAGGCCCGTTGGTGAACGCTTCCCTGCGTCCCACCGGAAATGGACTCGAGCCAAACTCGAGTCCTCGCGCCTGACACCGCCTTTTCCACGGAGCCGCACTGCGGGCTTTGTTTTCCTCCCAGATGGCCGTCCATGGGAAATCCGTCCGGCTGAAACAGTACCCCACCACTAGCCCGTGGCGGTGGTTAATTGCTGCAACGAACTGCGCATCGCGGCGCGGGTCCATCAGCGCGGTGGCAATAAAACCCAGGCCGGGGTGCAGAAAGGGGCGGGTCAAGTTGATCCCCTTCCCGCGTGTTCCCGGAGCCTCAGGCCAGCGGAAATTCCGCGAGGATTGCAGGAGCTCGCGGCCCTCATATCCATGCGGGAAAGTCCGGCCGCGGGTCGCAGAAATAAAAACTCGACTGTCCTGCAAATTGAGAAACGGAGGCCCAAGCGTTACGTGCTGAGTCCAGTGAAAGAAATGATCCGCGCGCCTCTCATTCGTAACCGTCTCTTTGAAATAGGCCACGGACTCTCCGCGCCGGATCGTGATTTCGCGATTAAAACGCAGGCCCGCCACGGGCAGATGCACGGACATGCGCAGAGTTGATCCCGGCCCATCGCCGCTGGTTTTTTCTTTGCGCCAGCGGGCGTTCGGCGCTTCGCCATGGATCGGCAGTCCGTGCAGCGCCTCTTCCGCCGAGGGAACTCCGAAGTAGTCGAGACAGATATTGTGCCCGGCCAATCCGCAAAGCAGCTTTCCGGTTACAGCGGGGCCATATCGTGCCGCGTGCCGTTTTTCATCGTAGCGATCATGGTCGATGGTCTTCCACGGCGGCGTCCAGAGCGGGTTGAGCGTGGGCAGACCGGTTGATTCCAGAAATTGAAACTCGACCACGTGCCCACCACCGGTTAAACTGACCAGGCGAATGACATCATTCTCCAAGGTGTAGGCTTCCCGTCCTTGCCACGAAGTTTTGGCGCATCCCAGCTTTTGGTTTCTCTGCATCCGGCTTCCTCCTGTGTCTCGATCTTATGCTTTCCCGGCGCCAGTCCCCGACTCCTGAAAGCCCATGCCTCCAGCGGGAACGAGTAGGCCTCCATCCACCATCACGGCCGACCCGGTCATGAAGGAAGCGAGATCGCTGGCAAGAAAAG
>JBOGJX010000139.1:0-11926 GCA_050745285.1 Terriglobia bacterium | reverse complement strand
GGTTAAAACCCCGCCCTTCCGCGAGTGCCAATCGTTTCATGAATAATCCGGGCTAAGGAGGTTGTGCGGTACAGGAAGGTCACGCTAAACGGTACCGCCCTCACGCCGCACGAGTGCGCCGACCAGGTGTTTAATCTTCGTGTTCGTGGAGGCGGAGGCACTTGCGAAATCGTCGATTTTATCCGCCAGACAGTCAATCTTTCGCTCCGTTCGGCTGGAGAGGCTGATGAGCTTTTCCAGTCCATCGTCCAGGCGATCCAGTTTCTTGCCAAGGCCAAGATCGATGTCAGCGGTTTGGTTCAACTTGCCGCTCACATTCGTGAGCAAGTCAGTCACCTGAGTCATCCAACGGTCAATTTTTTCGAGGTTCATTTCTTTCCTCCAAAGAAGCGCATTACCAGCTTACACCAAAACGGGCGTTCAACGCGGGCGGGCTGCCAGAGGCAGAAGCCTCCTGCTTCTACGTTCTGGGTTCCGCCACCGGATGTGTTATACTAATTTTGCGCTTAATACCGCGGTTGTGTGGTGCGATTGCTCTGATAACTTAGCTCATCTGAGAATTCCCGCCTTCAGTTTCCTCCGTATGTCTTCGGCGTAATTCAAACCAAGCCTGGCAATGCCGGTGGCTGTGCTCACCTGGAAACTCGTGTGTGCGCCGTGGCCGTTTTTGCCGGAGAGAAGGCAATATCTCATGCAGAGCTTTTCCGAATTATCAATCACATCTTACACAAAGGAGCGGCTAACATCCGCCGGATTTTCGACGCCGACTCCTGTCCAGGCCGCGGCGATCCCGTGTGCACTCGAAGGCAAAGACGTCCTGGGAACGGCTCAGACCGGAACCGGCAAGACACTGGCGTTTCTGGTCCCAGTCATGGAGTATCTACTTCACCACAATACGCCGGGGATCGCGGCGCTCGTGCTCGTTCCAACGCGCGAGCTCGCCATGCAGGTTGTGGAGCAGTACGACGCGTTGCGGGGCAAGCAGCTCTCACCAGCGGCTCTGGTGGTGGGCGGTTTGGCCGAAGGACAGCAACTCAGCGCCCTGCGCAAGGGCGCGCGCGTGGTGGTCGCCACTCCTGGGCGGTTGGAGGACTTTTTGGACCGCAAGCTTGTCAATTTCCGCGGGCTAAAGATACTCGTCCTCGATGAGGCGGATCGTATGCTAGACATGGGATTTCTTCCGGCGATTCGTAGGATCGTGGCGACGGTCCCCGCAGAGCGCCAGACGATGTGCTTTTCCGCCACTTTGGAATCGTCCGCCGCGCGCTTTGTCAATGGCACCATGAAAAATCCGGTTCGGCTCTCGTTCGGGTCCGTCTTGAAGCCCTCGGAAAACGTGCGAGTCCAGGCGTTCGAGGTAGACTCCGACCGCAAACAGGAGATGCTCGGCCGTCTGCTCGCCAAGGAGACGGGCCGCTGCCTCATCTTCGCGCGCACCAAGCATGGAACCGAGCGCCTGGCCAAGCACCTGAATCGCGAAGGATTCAGCGCGGCCATGATCCATGGGGGCCGGTCGCAATCACAACGCAGCGCGGCGCTGGCCGGATTTCAGCGCGGCCGCTTCCGCGTGCTCGTTGCCACTGACCTCGCTTCCCGCGGCATCCACGTGCAGGACATCGCGCACGTGATTAACTATGATCTGCCCGAGGTGGCAGAGGGCTTCATCCATCGCGTTGGCCGCACTGGCCGCGCCGGCGGACGGGGTGTTGCCTCCACGCTCTTCTCACGAGACCAGCGGCCGGCGTTGCGCCAGTTGGAGCGCACGCTCGGCATCCGAATGGAAATGATGCGCCCGGAGGATGGACCATTTGAAAAGCAGAAGCGAAGTGACACGGAGCCCATCGTGCCACGCTCCAAGTTCAGAATGGTCCGGCTGCCAGGAGAAGTGCTGGTGGCGCGCGCATAAAGCAAAGCAATGTAGCCGCTTGCTGCGCCCGCTGTCTTTGGACACAGCAAGCAGCGCCCCTACATTTTCCGCACACAGGGCAACCCACGCGTGTGTACGCGCCCCCTCCGTTCTCGTACCACCTCCGTCTCGGCGGCGGAACCACGAGACCGGCGTGGCGCTGGCGCTACGACAGAACCGGCATCGGCAATTTTTTGCCGATCTTTCAGCCCAAACTCCCGATGAGCGGCCAAAACATTCTTGCACACTTTATTTATAGGTCGGAAAATCTGCGATCCGATAGCCGGAACGGTTTGAGGTCAGCCGCGCATCTTAACCGAAGGGAGGACAAATGAAGATGGCATATTTTGCGAGTAATTGGCATACGCTGTTGATCGCAACGGGAGTTCTGGTGGGCGCGATCATCATCGCGTTGATCGTGCATTCCGCCCTTTTCCGGATCCTGCAACGGCTTGCCAATAAGCCCGGACACATTGTCGACGCTTCGTTGGTCCGGCACGGCCGGAGACCCACCAAATGGGTTCTTCCTCTGATAGCGCTACTGATTACCGTACCCCTCGTTTCACTTCCAATCGAGGCGCAGCATCTTCTCGAACATCTGATCGGGCTCGGTATTATCGCCGCCGTGGCTTGGGCATTTATCCTTGTGGCAGACGTGTTTACGGACATCGTTGCCGCTCGCCACCGGATCGACGTTAAAGACAATCTGACGGCGAGGAGAATTAGGACCCAGGTTCAAGTACTTCGCCGCATCGTCACGATCATCGTGATCATCGTAGCGATTGCAATCATGCTGCTGACCATTCCCAACGTCCGGTCGATCGGCACAAGTCTGCTTGCTTCAGCCGGACTGGCGGGCCTTGTGATCGGCATGGCCATGAAGTCAACCTTGGGGAATCTGATCGCCGGGGTTCAGATTGCCATGACGCAGCCCATCCGTATTGAAGACGCGGTCATTGTCGAGGGCCAGTGGGGCTGGATCGAGGAAATCAACTCCACATACGTTGTGGTCCGCATATGGAACTGGCAGCGCATGGTGCTGCCCCTGACTTATTTTATCGAGACGCCGTTCCAGAATTGGACCCGCACCAGCGCCTCGCTGATTGGGTCCGTTCACCTCTACGCCGATTACACCGTCCCGGTCGACGAGCTACGCAAGGAGCTTGATCGGATCGTCAAAAGCACGGATAAGTGGGCGGGGACTGTGTGCGTCTTGCAGGTTACTCACGCCACCTCAAACACTGTCGAGCTGCGCGCGCTTGCCGACGCAGTCGACGCCGGAACGGCGTGGGATTTGCGTTGCTATATCCGGGAAAACCTGATTAAGTTCCTTCAGGAAAAGTATCCCCATTGCCTGCCTAAGACACGCGCGGAGCTGAACCCGCAACCGCAAGACGACGGAAACACTGCTCCACCAAGGCCCGGCGAAGATGAGGGTATTATTCGAGCACATAAGATTTCGTCCTGAGCGCTTGCGGGCGGGCCCATAATCGCGGCGCATACATAAAAGGCAATGTATGCGCCGACCAAATAAAAAAACGTCAAGCGAGGGAATACAAGATATGGAGATCAAAAGAATTGGCTCACAACCTTCCGTCAAGGGTCCGTCAGAGTGGTTCACTGGCACGGTACGGATCGATCCACTATTTCAGGCGCCCGATCCGGCACTTGTTCAAGGTGCCGGCGTAACTTTTGAGCCTGGCGCGCGGACTGCATGGCATACGCATCCACTCGGTCAGACTCTCATCGTCACGGCTGGCTGCGGCTGGGCCCAGCGCGAAGGCGGACCGATCGAGGAGATCCGGCCCGGTGATATGGTCTGGTTCCCGCCCGGCGAGAAGCACTGGCATGGGGCCACACCGACCACGGCCATGACGCACATCGCCATTCAGGAAAAGCTCGACGGTAAGGTTGTCGACTGGATGGAAAAGGTTCGCGACGAACAATACCGGGGCTGATTAAGCGCCAAACTAGAAGGAAGCAATCCTGAGGAAAATCTGGTATATTTCCGCCGCAAGGAGCTATTCTCTACCAGCCCGTGGTGAAAAGCAGCTCTTGCTGCAGCAGCCGCAGCGGAGGACGACCCGATGGACCAAGTCGATCAGGAATTTGGTAAGCCCAACCCCAATGCACCAGTAGCGCTCTCTCGATTTGCGTTTCTCATTGGCAGATGGCGGTGCGAAGCAAAAGTGAGGTCGGCCAATGGAGAATGGCAGACGTTCCAAGCAGCGTGGCTCGGTCGCTTCATCCTCGACGGCTATGCAATCGCCGACGAATACAGGATGACAGGCTCCTCAGGAGAGGTGATCGTGCTCGGCATGAATCTCCGCGCGTATGACGCCGTCAGGCAGATTTGGAACATCAAATGGCTAAACGCGCTGGCTGGAACGTGGGTGGACCTCGGACCGGAGGAGCTCGGTGGAGTCAGGTTCGATGGCCAATCAATCATCTACGCCTTCAAAGAGCCGGTGGCCGCCCACGCTTATACGCGCGCCACTTACACGAACATTTCCAAGACGCACTTCACGTGGCAAGGTGAGAAATCTGACGCGGGGAAGTCCTGGAGCGAATTCATGGTCGTTGAGCCCTATCGTAGCAAGGAGTAGGAGGCGGTCCTAAGTTTCACCACGAGTTGCTAGTACTACTACGTTAGGTGCGATTTGTCCGGGATGTTTCGGAGCCCGAAAACACGGGCGTGCAGACCTGTTTTCATAACCCTGGGAGGCATCAACCCAAGGGCCTCCTGAGGGCAGTAAAATTGCCTATCTCAAGGTAACCTAACGTAGTAGTATTAGACGGCGACCTCAAACTCGGCGAGGTCGCGAGCATAGTCAAGGCAAGCCGCGATTTGTTCCGGCGTCAGGTCCGGGAACTCTGCAATAACTCGCTCTGGCGTCTTTCCGGCAGCGAGATATCCCAGCACAAGGCTGGCCGGGATGCGCGTGCCCTTCAGCCGGGGCTTGCCGCGCAAAATCTCCGGGTCACTCGTGATGTGCTTTTCCCATCCTGCTGCCATGGTTTGCGCCATTTTCGCACGATACTGTCCGGTTTTCGCCCCAAAAGCAAAACGCCTGTCGGCCGCGGCAGGCCTGACTACGCATAGATCCCGCGCAGTTTCAGGCAAAACGCCACGCGGTTGATAGCCAGCATATAGGCGGCGATCCGGTTGTTCACGTTGTGCTTCTCGCCGTAATGCACGACGTCATCGAACGCGGCCATCTGGATATGCTCGAGCCGGTCAATCACCTCGCTTTCCTTCCAGAAATATCCCTGGCGGTCCTGCACCCATTCGAAGTAAGAGACCGTAACCCCGCCCGCGTTGGCCAGAATGTCGGGGATCACGAAGACTCCGCGTTCGAAGAGGATCTCATCGGCCGGGGGAGTGGTCGGACTGTTGGCGCCCTCCACAAGGATTCGCGCCTTGATCTTCGAAGCATTCTGGCTTGTAATCACGCTTTCCGTGGCCGCAGGCACCAGCACGTCGCAGTCCTGCTCGAGGATTTCCAAGTGATCCATCTGCTCCGCGCCAGGAAAGTCCTTGACCGATTTTGTTTCGTGCGAATACTGCAGGAGCTTCGGAATATCCAATCCCTTCGGATTCACCACGCCGCCGTGAACATCCGCGATCCCGATGATCTTGTAACCTGCCTCGTGCATCAACCGCGCGGCCTGAGAGCCGACGTTTCCGAAGCCATGGATAATCACGCGCGTGGCCTCGCGCGCGCGGCTGAAACGCCTGAGAGCCTGGTCACAAACAATCATGCAGCCGCGGCCCGTGGCCTCGCGCCTGCCGCGCGAGCCGCCAAGATCAAGTGGCTTCCCCGTGACGCTCGCTGTCACCGTGTGGCGGACGTGCATGGAGTAGGTGTCCATCATCCATGCCATGATCTGCTCGTCGGTGTTCATGTCCGGCGCCGGCACGTCGCGTTCGGGGCCGATGAAGTCGATGATTTCCGCCGTATAGCGCCGCGTGATGCGCTCGAGCTCTCCGCGCGAAAGCTTATCCGGATCGCAGATTACGCCTCCTTTCGCGCCGCCAAAAGGAATATTGACCACGGCGCACTTCCAGGTCATCTCCGCCGCGAGACCACGAATTTCATCCAGCGTCACGTGGGGGCTGTAACGCACCCCGCCTTTGCCCGGGCCGCGCGCGATGCTGTGCTGCACCCGGTATCCGTCAAAGATCTCCATTCCGCCCTTATCCATCTCAACCGGAATGTGAACGATAATCTCCCGGTTTGGGCAGCGCATGTACTTGTATAGACCGTCGTCCAGATTCAGCTTCTTTGCCGCCACGTCAAACCGGGCAGCCATGGACTCGTAAACGCTGAGTTCTTTTTCCGATTCCGCAACGGTCATGAAGGCCCCTTTGATCCTGCCTTATCCGGCTTGATGAGCCGAGTATAACATAGGGAATTACCTCCCCAAATCCGCTCCGCGGCGCGAACTGACAATGGACAAACTCCCCTCCTGGTGGAGAGATTCCAAATCAACATTGCAATAAGCCGAACATCGTTCGACCATTCCTGGCCTTGCTGATCGAGGAGGGGAATCGTAACATGGCCGACGGCTAATAGGTCCCTCGGCCGCCGGAGATGTCATAGCATTGGCCCGTGGTGAATGACGCGTCGCGCGACACCAGATAATGGATCAACGCCGCAACTTCTTCGATGGTCCCCGTGCGGCCCATGGGAATCTTGCTCACCATGTATTGGACGGTTTCCTTGGCTACCCCGTCCAGAATCTTGGTGCGGATCACCGCCGGGGCGATGCTATTGATGGTGATGTCGCCCTTCCCCGCCACCTCCTTGGCGAGCGATTTGGTGAAGGCTATCACCGCCGCTTTGGTGGCCGAGTAAGGACCGAGCGTCGGGTTGCCTTCCTTCCCCGCAATGGACGCAACGTTCACAATGCGGCCATAGCGGCGATCCAACATTTCCTGGATCACCCCTTTGCACATCGAAAACACTCCGCGCACGTTCACCGCGTAGACCGAATCCAAGTCACGCTCCTCCAACTCCCACAGGGGAACCGTCCGGCCCGTGATGCCCGCATTATTCACCAGGATATCGATTGGACCAAGCTCGCGGCGCACCTGTTGAAGCGCGGCCTGAACGGACGCCGGGGACGAAACATCACATGGCACGCCCGCGCTTCCAATCGTGGACGCTACGGACCGCGCGAGATCCGTGTTTAGATCCAGCACGGCGACCCGTGCGCCGGCCGCGTGCAGGCGGCGCACTATCCCCTCTCCAATTCCCTGCCCTCCGCCCGTCACCACCGCGATTTGACCCTCAAGACTGTAAAAAGGCTGTTTGCTCACTCGCTGTCTTCCTCTCATGTTTGATTGGCGTGGTCCGCCTGGGCAGGAAAGAAAAACCGCAGAATTTTAAAAACAAAACTCTGCGCTACACCCCCACGGCCCATTGCCGCCGGAACAAAGCGCCGCAGCGTTTCATTTGACCTTCGGGCTAATGGATCGAAATCACGGGCTTTGTCTTCTCGATGACCGACCCGATTTCGCGGCGAGGGATGCCACGGGCAGCGAGATCATCGAGGAGCTTGTTAGCGTCTTCAGGAGCCACAGAAAGTAGCAACCCGCCGGAGGTTTGCGGATCGAAAAGAAGGTTCCTCACCGGCTCGGGAACCGCCTCGCCAAACTCAACACACCCAGAAACGAATTCGATGTTGCGCCTCAATCCGCCGGGGAGGAATCCGCCGCGCGCACACTCGAGTGCGCCCGGCAGGAATTCCACTTGCCGGCTGTCAACCAATAGACCCACTTGGCTTCCCACGGCCATTTCGCGCGCGTGGCCGAGCAGGCCGAATCCGGTGACGTCCGTGGCCGCGTGTACCTGGTATTTCATTGCCACCTCCGCCGCGGCGCGATTAAGCGTGCGCATGGATTCAATCGCGGCCAGAGCGGTGGCATCGCTTGCCTGCCGCTGCTTGATAGCGGTACCGATGACTCCGGCGCCGAGCGCCTTCGTGAGGATCAGGCGGTCGCCCGGCCGCGCCGCCGAGTTTTTCAAAATGCGGCGCGGATTGGCCAATCCAGTCACGGCATATCCAAACTTAATTTCGTCGTCGCCAATGCTATGGCCGCCAATCACCGCGCACCCCGCTTCCTTCATTTTGGCAAGGCCGCCTTGCAGGATTTGCTCAAGGATTTCAATGCGCTCCTCTGAATTTGGAAACCCAACGATCGAAAGCGCCGTAATGGGGCGCGCGCCCATGGCGTAAATATCACTCAAGGAATTGGCTGCGGCAATCTGGCCGAAAGTGAAAGGGTCATCAACGATCGGGGTGAAGAAATCGACGGTTTGCACCAGCGCTAAATCCGGCGCAAGCCCCGTTGCCGCATCGGGGGGCAATAGATACACCCCCGCGTCGTCGGCTGTATCAAAGCCGACCAGGACGTTGGGATCCGTCTGCCTGGGCAGCCGGGCCAAGACCGAGTCCAAAAGACCTGGACTCAATTTGGCCGCTCAACCCGCGGCTTTCACCATCGCGGTGAGGCGAATGCGTTCATCCATAGAAGACATTATAGATTGAGTCTGCGGTCGAAAGCTAAAGGCTTAAGAAGGTGTAAACAATTGGTCAAAGCAAAAGGCGTCACGCCAAGCCGCAAAGACGCAACGTTTCGCAAAGGGGTAGGCACGGCACGGTGTTTGTGCCGTGGGCTGTTGGATTGGCAAAAAAAAAACCCACGGCACGCAAACCGTGCCGTGGCTACCTTTGCGCTTCTTAGCGTCTTTGCGACTTGGCGCGAGGCTGTGTATTTTTTCACACATTCGCAGCGTTAAGGGTCTTGCAACTCTACAGCCGGTTGATCACGCTCGCCAGATAGCCTCCGCCGAAGCCGTTATCGATATTCACCACGGCAATGTTGGACGCGCAACTGTTCAGCATGCCGAGCAGAGCCGCAACTCCGCCAAAGCTCGAGCCATAGCCTACGCTGGTGGGGACGGCGATCACCGGCACACTCACCAGACCCGCAACGACGCTCGGCAGCGCGCCCTCCATGCCGGCGACACACACGATCACGCGAGCCTCGCGCAACAGATGGCTCTCGCCCAGCAGGCGATGGATCCCAGCCACCCCTACGTCATAAAGCGGCTTGGCGATGTTACCCATCGTCTCCGCCGTGATCAGCGCTTCCTCAGCCACCGGGATGTCCGAAGTGCCGGCGGAAACCACAAGAATGGTCCCTTTGCCTCGTCGCACCCGGTCGGGGCGAACGGTAATCGCTCCCGAGAGCGCATGGAACTCTGCCTTCGGCGCAAGCTTCCGTATGCGCCGGAAAAGCGCCTCGCCGCCGCGCGTGATCAGGATGTTGTGCTTGTGAGCCAGCATCCGGCGCACCACGCCTTCCACGTGGGCGGGGCTCTTACCACGGCCGAAGATGACCTCCGGAAACCCTTGGCGCAAGGCCCGATGATGGTCGATCTTGGCATAGCCAAGGTCTTCATACGGCAGGTCGCGCAACCGGTCAAGCGCTCGATCCACACCCATCGTTCCGCGCCGAACCTGCTCGAGCATCTTCTTGATCTGGTCAGCGGTCAAGTGGAGTCACCCCAATGAAGTAGCTATACACTAAGAACATCCTTCCGCAACAATAGCATATCAGTGGCTACTATGTAGGGGCACGCCATGGCGTGCCCCTACGAAAACGCCACGCAACCCGCGTCGCGCTATTTTCATAACAGCGAAGAATCTGCTTTTCTCAGAGGCCGGTCCAGCACAAGCAGATGCGTCGCGGCGTTTACCCTGAGCGAAGCCGAAGGTCTCAGCATGGCAGCGCTCCCCGCTCATCTTATTCAGCGGCAAGGAGTTTCCCGGACCAAGCCGTTACCTTGACAAGGGTGAACGAGAAACTATAATCTAAGAATTCACTCTTTGGAGACCACAATGCTCATCACGCGGGAGGAGTTGGCTCTCCGGCGTATTTCGCTCGACAAGACTTATCCAGCGGAGAGGTTTGATTTCCCAGGGGGCGAATTCTGGCCAGTTGGGGCGGTAAGCGTCAAAGGCAGCGCCGAACTCGTGGGCGCCGATATCCGCATCCACGGCCACGTGACAACGCGGGTAGGCGCCGAATGCGACCGGTGCACGGCGTCCGCGGAGATTCCCGTCGAGCAGGATTTTGATCTGTTATACCGGCCCGTTTCCGCCATCGCCAGGGAAGAGGAAATCGAAATTCCGCCGGATGAATTAGACGTGGGCTTTTATCCGGGAGATGGGATTAACTTGGCCGACGTGGTCAAGGAGCAAGTGACCCTCTCGCTCCCAATGAAAGTGGTTTGCCGCGCGGATTGCCGCGGCCTGTGCCCTGTGTGCGGCGCCAACCTGAACCGTGGAACTTGCCATTGCCAGCCACCCAAGAGCGAATCGCCCTTCGCTTCGCTTCTGAAAAGCGAGTAGAGCGCTTGCCATTTTGGATTTTGGATTGGTCGTAGCCACGGCACGGTTTGTGTGCCGTGGGCTTTGGATGGGAAAATACCCACGGCACACAAGCCGTGCCGTGGCTACCCTCCAAGCCAAAGAGGGGGCGCGGCAAGCAGCGCCCCTACGAAGCCGCAAGCGGCATAGCCGCAGGCCACTACCTCAGAAATTCATATCAAAGGAATTTAGGAACACATGCCGAATCCGAAAAGAAGACATTCAAAAGCCAGAAAAAACCGCCGCCGTGCGCATGACCACTTGAGTCTGCCGGGCGTCTCCGAATGCCCGCATTGCCACGAGTCGAAGCCGCCGCACCGGGCGTGCCCGCACTGCGGGTACTATCGTAGCCGGCAAGCGATCCTCGTGGATGAAACGGCGTAAGCATCAACGATGCGAATATTTTAGGCAAATGTCATTCTGAGCGGAGCGAAGAATCTGCTTTTTCCGTTGATTTACAAGCAGATTCTTCGCTCCGCTCAGAATGACATTCCGCGATTTCCAATAAAGTCATGCCACGAATTGCTGTTGACGCGATGGGGACCGACGCCGCGCCGCTGCCCGAAGTGGAGGGCGCCATCCAGGCGGCCCGTGAGCGGCTGGCCAACATCCTGCTGGTAGGCCCGGAGGATCTCCTTCATCGCGAGTTGGCGCGCAAGGGCGCGCAGCGCCTGCCTATCGAGGTAGTTCACGCCAGTGAGACTGTGACCATGGAGGACGCGGCGGCGAAGGCGTTTCGCCGCAAGCGCGATTCTTCCATGCGTGTGGCCGCGCGCCTGGTGCGCGATGGCAAGGCTGATGGCTGGGTGAGCGCCGGAAATACGGGCGCCGTCATGGCCGCCGCCAAGATTACCTTGGGCGCGCTCGACGGGGTCGACCGGCCGGCGCTTGCGGCCGTATTTCCCACCTCGAAGGGCAAGGCGGCGGTGCTGCTGGATGTGGGCGCGAACGTCGATTGCAAGCCGCAACATCTTGAACAGTTCGCCATCATGGGCGAAATTTATTACCGCGCCATCTTCGGGGTCGAGCGGCCCCGCGTCGGCCTTCTCTCGATCGGAAGCGAAGACCATAAGGGAAACGATCTGACGCGCGAAGCCTTCCATCTCCTGAAGGCACTGCCTCTGAGATTTGTGGGGAACGTTGAAGGCCGCGATCTTTACAACGGCCGCGTCGAAGTCATCGTCTGTGATGGGTTCATCGGAAACGTGGCGCTGAAGATCAGTGAGGGACTTATCGAGGCCACGTCCAGCCTGTTGAGAGAATCGCTGTCAAGCACGCTCAGCTCGAAGGTGGGATACGTGCTTTCGCGGAAAGCCTTCAGAAACTTCAAGAAGCGGGTGGATTATTCGGAATATGGCGGGGTGCCGTTGTTGGGAGTGCGGGGCGTCTGCCTGATCGCGCACGGGAGCTCCAACGCTCATGCGATCAAAAACGCCGTCCGCGTGGCGGCAGAGTTCGTCCAAGGTTGCGTGAACGAGAAAATTAAGCAGGGGTTGGCTGGGGCAGTGTTGCGGCAGCGACTTTAGCCGTAGCGGCGGCGTCCGCCGCCGAAGGGGAAAAAAGCCGGCGGCGAGACGC
>JBOGJX010000138.1:0-10329 GCA_050745285.1 Terriglobia bacterium | reverse complement strand
AGGTATGCGGAAAACCCAAAATTCAATTTATTCACAGCTTCACAGGCGTTCCGCACAGCAAGCGGCGTAGCCGCCCTTTGCGCCCGAATGTTCAGCTAATTCGGACAGCGGCGGTAGCAGACTGCCGGTACCGATGTAAATCACCTACCCCGGCGGCCAATGAAACGCGCGGCCGCCAAGCACGTGCACGTGAAGGTGGAAAACGGTTTGGCCAGCTCCCGCGCCGGTGTTGACGACCGCGCGATACCCATCCGCGCTGAGCCCGCGTTCGTGGGCCAGCTTTGCCGCGACCGCGAAGAGATGGCCCACCAAGCGCTCATGATCATCCGTCATTTCCGCAAGCGAGGTCAGATGTTGCATCGGCACAACAAGGAAGTGTTCAGGCGCTTCGGGATGGATATCCACGAAGGCGATGGCGCTTTCGTCCTCATAGATAATCTTGGCGGGTATTTCGCGGTCGACGATCCGGCAAAATATGCATTCGGTCATGATGAAGCTTTACCTCCGATGTTCGAGAAATCAGCTATTTGCTGTCAGCAGTCAGCTCTCAGAAAACGGGGGTGGAGACCGAAACCGCAGAGTTTCTGAAAGGCGAAGCGTTGCATTGGAAGATCGTGGCGCTCGCTGACTACTGAGGACTGAGAGCTGATTGCTGATAGCATTCTTTCTAGTTCAGCCTCACCACATACGTTACGGATACAAGGCCCGCCTGTTTCAGGTCACTCGCCAGGATGTCCGCTGCGGTCTCATTGTTCAGGTGGCCCACTCGAACGCGCTGCAGCAGGCCTTCCTTCGGGCTATCGTACTTCTGGATCAGCACGGGGCCAAAGTGCGGCTCAATCAGCGCCTTGAGGCGCAGAGCATTATCCTCATCGCGGAAAGCGCCCACCTGCACAGCGTAAACACCTGGAACAGCGGTAGGCCCATAGACCACGGCAGGATTGAGTATCTCAAGGCGCACGTGGGCCGTGCCGCTTCCCACCATGTCGAGAACTTTAGCCGCCGCGAAGGAGAGGTCGATAATCCGGCCGCGAATAAACGGTCCGCGGTCGTTAATACGCACATCCACGGCACGGCCATTATCGAGATCGTCGACGCGCACGCGCGTGCCCAACGGGAGCGTGCGGTGCGCCGCTGTCATGGCATACATGTTATAGATTTCACCGCTCGCTGTGGGCCGTCCCTGGTAAGGATAGCCATACCAGGAAGCCAGCCCTTGCAGCTTCTTCTTGCTGACCGGCGTGCTGGGTGTAGCCGGCGCCCTGGGAAGGGGCACGCTGGCCCGCCGCCGGTGAAGGCAGCCGGTGATGAAGAGGAGCGCGCTGGCCGCGATGCTGACCCGCAGCAGACTCGTCGCGCCGAGCGGCCGGTGTCGCAGCGTGGCCCGCTCGCGCGCCGGGAGTCCGCCCGCATCCGGTCGAGTAAACTCGTTGGAGGAGCGAGCTTTCAACCCCGCCACAAGACGCGATAACGAAAATAAGATATTTATTTTTGCTCTCTTTTCGGTGGGGTTAAAACCTCGCCCTTCCAGCGATTGTTTCAGCAACCTGTTAGATTTTATAACCCGCGACTGGAGAGTCAACAGCATCTTCGTGAAGCATGGAATCAACTCTTCGCCTTTGCAAGGCTTAAGGTCAATCCGTGTGAACACAACCGGACCTCCGCCTTGCATTTCGAGTCTGCCGCAAGATCCATCGCCAGCAGTCCCCACGGCTGGGCGAAGTGGTCGTGAGTATCCGCGGCGACGGCGGCCATCCTCCGGTCAAGCTGCTCGCGCAAGCTCTTGAATGTTCCATCCTCCAGGTTCGTGACGGGGGCCGGGCCTGTATAGCGGCGAATCGCCGCTATACTGTTCGCCATTTCCGCCATGCCTTTTGCCCACCACATGATTGCGGTGTAATCAGAAGTGACGACCGCGAGTTGGATGGCGCTCAGATCAGGAAACATCGGCGCGAGGCCAGGCTGGCCCACGCTCTTCATTTTTTCCCAGGTCCCTTCGTCCTCGACCGGGCGCAGCCGGTAACCAGCTTGGGATTCTCTCTGAAGCAAAAGCCCAAGGGCGTTTCGTCCAATGCGCTCATATTCTTCTTGCCGTCGCGGTTGGTTACTTCCATCCACAAACAGCCGTTCGGCAAGTTCATCGTCATAACTGGCGCTGGCGTAAAATGTAGAACTGCCAAGAGCAACGGTGGCGCTGAGACCTGTGAGTTTGGCTCGCTCCTGGTCATCTGAAATCAAGCCCAGAAGCCTCGCAAGATCGAGATATTGGCGAAGATTCTCCAGGCTCGTCCTGCGTTGGGAGTCAAAGTGCCACAGCGAGCATTCGAGGTCTGGCGAGGGCGCTACGGTGCGGCTGCAGCGGTAGACGGCGGTCGTCAAAAAACCTTCGGCCAAGACTTTCCTCAACTGGGCGCTATCCCTGGCAAAATGGCCGACGGTAATTCCGATACGGCTTGCGTTCACCTGGTCCGTGATGACGATTTCCCCGCTTTCTCCATCGACGGCAATCGTGCCTTTGACGATTAAATCCGCGGCGGATAAGTAATTGTAGATGCCGAGCAAGTTAATCTTCAGGCTGTGCTTGCCCTCATGGATCGTGGTGAAGATGCTTCGCGTGGCCTGGATTCCCGCGATTGATGAGCTCTCAATCCCTGCAAGTTCCGTAAGATCGGCGTCGAGCGCCTTGTCCAGCGCGCGCTGGCCCGCGGCATTCACCCGGCTCAGATCGATCTCGTAGAGGAACGCGGCGGCGTTCGCATCCAGCAGGTCGAGCTCAGCCTGGAGCGAAAGCTCAAGTCTTTTCTCCACGGCAGCGTTGATGGCGTCGACAACCACCGCGCTTTGTGCATCCGTCAGCCCGGCCTCGGTCAACGCCTTCGCGTCCGGCGACGTGGCGCCGCACATCGCTCGAAGAAAGTCCGCGATGGCATCGGAATTATTCGCGTCCGCTGAAAGCCCCAATTGGGCGGATACTTGAATGCCGAAGTCCGAGCCATGCTTTCGGTAATAGCCTAAGCGGAGGGTTCGCGCGTCCACTTTGTAAATACGGATCTCATATTCGCCGGTCAGCTTGACCAAGGCCGTCACTGCCACTGAGCCTCCGTCCGCCAAATGCAGAGGCGCCGCGAGGATGGCCGATGGAACGGTAGCCAGAGGGTTCAGGATGGTCAGCAGATTTGCCGTGGCCGAAAACTGCAGTGACCCTGACCCTTGCACCCGCACAACGCTCCCGGCGGCCAACGAAGAGAGATCGGCAAACTCGCCGGGAATCACAAAACTCCGCAGCGTCTCTGTGACTGCCACGTCCAGCCGCTCGGCGAGGTTGAAGAGACGCGAATTTGAGAAGAGCACCTTCGCACCAGAGTCGAAGCCGAAGGCGAATGCCCCAACCGGCGCTTCCACCCCACCACGCACAGTAGCCCGTATGCCGAGCGACAGGTAAGCTTTCCCCGTTGGAACCGGGATTGGGTCGCCATAGGGGTCGGGATCGAAGAGCGCGCCCTGAATAGTTACCTTCACCGTACCAGCGGCCTCGGCAACGATGCTAAACTGCGTCCCACGGATCGTCATTCCGTCCGGATCCCCCAGTGTGAAGTTCATCGAGAGTAATCCGGGCGGGCAATCCTCAAGCGTGACG
Organism: Terriglobia bacterium; assembly: GCA_050745285.1. GTDB lineage: Bacteria > Acidobacteriota > Terriglobia > UBA7540 > UBA7540 > RH2-MAG17b. Next base: position 6,692 of record JBOGJX010000138.1, on the reverse strand, counting down.
TCTTGAATCGCACGCGCATTATCGAGCACAAGGAGGAGGGCCGGAAACGAATTGAAATACTTTTCGATTGCCGAGATTGGGTCAGGACTAATGCCGACATCGAATCCGAACTGGCCGGTTAATTGAATCGCGGGCATAGCACCCCTTCATCGATCCGTTAAAGTGCAACAGGACATGCTGGGTGATTGGATTGTTCACCTAACCCGCCGGTCGAGTCAAGCGCTGCGCGCGCCAAAATCGCCTTTCCGCTTGAGGCGTGTGCTTAATGGGTGTATATTTTTGCCAAACTGCGAACCTGATCTGAAAAGTTCGATGGGCAGGGTGGAGGGGTCGCCGCGGCGTTCTTCGTAGGGGGCGCGGCAAGCAGCGCCCCTACGCCTTATTCATCCCGACGCTGATCACCGAAGGGTTGCCCCGATATTTGCGCAGGGCGGTTCCGCAACCACGTCATCATCGAACTCATGCTGGCGACCGGGCTCCGCCGCGGCGAGCTGCTGAAGCTGAAACTGGGTCATCTCCCTTTCGGCCCAAAGGATACGCTGACCGTGGAGAGGTCACCCGATGACAAAGAGGACAGTCGTCGTAATGAACCACAGGTGAAAACGCGGGAGCGGGAAATCCCGATTCCAAAACCGCTTGCTGTGGCACTCTGGCGCTATGCGCAGAGGTACCGCAAACCGGGGTGTCATCCCTACTTGTTTACCGTCATCGCGGTGGCGCCCCACTCGATGCAGCGGGCGTGAATGGGATCTTTAGCCTGCTGATAAAGCGGTGTTTCCCGGGTCTTCGAGGGAAACTGCATCCGCACATCTTAAGACATACGTTCAACAACGGGCTGATGGACAAAGCACAGGAACTGGGGTGGAGTGATGACCGACGCAACAAAGTGCAGACGTACTTGAACGGCTGGTCCGACAACTCAAGAATGGCCGAGACCTACACGCGGCGCCTAGTTGAAGCCGAGGCCATGGTGCTGGCCGAAAAGTACCAAGCTGAACTTTATCGGAGCTGAGAGCATATGCGGATTTCTATTGACGACCCGTTCCGCGAGGCAGTGAACCCCGCGAGGCGACTATACGTATGGCGGAATCCGGGGGCGGTAATCGACCGTGATGGAATGCGCGTGAGCACCGCAGAAGAACGCTGGCGGGTGAACAACGTGGGGCACTCCGGGCTTCTCAATTGGGACCGGATGGACACGGCTCCCGATATCAAGGACAGTGTGAAGGCCTGGGTGGCGCACCTGATCGAATCAAAGGCGCCCTTAACGGCAGCGAACCGCTTCGGCGACTTTAAGCATTTCAGCGCCGTCACCGGGCACTTGCAGTCCATGCACGACATTACGTATCCGGTTCTGGAGGGTGCGCTGGAAAAGATGCGCTCGCTTGGAACGGCATGGAAGTTTTCGGTGGTTCGGCAGTGGTATCGCTGGTGTGCGGACCAGGCGTTGCCCGGATTTCGTGAAGAGATTGCTGTCCAACTGGATCAAATCAAGCTGCCCTTCCTGAAAGCCGGGGTTGCCGTCATGACCCGGGATCCCAGGAGAGGCCCGCTGGATGAACAGGAACATTGGCTGCTCCGACAGGCGGTTAAGGCGGGTGAAGGCGTCCTGATTGAACGAGTGTGCGTGATGATGGTCCTCGAAACCGGTGCTCGCCCTTCGCAACTCGTGCGGCTGGAGGAAGAGGACTTTCAGGTTTACCAGGCGCCGTCGGGAGAGTCCTTCTATTCCCTCGATATTCCGCGTTTGAAGCAACGGACAGTGAACGGTCACGAGAAGAAGTGGCGCCGAATTTCGCCATATCTCGCTCTCCTGATCCAAGAACTGGTGGCCAACAATCATCGGCAACACGGAGACCGGGGCCCCCGGATACCCCTGCTCTGTACGACGAATCTGGATTTAAGAAGAGTGCCGGAGCCTTTGAAGGCACAATACGCGCTGCATCTCACCACGCGTTCATTTAGCTATCACCTTGAACACTACACAGTGGCGGCGAGCATCATCTCGCCTCGCACCAGCAAGCTCCTCCGCCTCACGCCCTTGAGACTTAGGCACACCTTTGGGACAAGGCACTCTGAGCAGGGAACTCCCGCAAAGCTGCTTGCCGAGCTGCTCGATCACACCTGCCGCGCCAACTCGCTGTACTACGTCAAATCGACGAGCAATATGGTGGGCCGGCTGAACCAGGCGCTCGGAGAGAGCCAGGAGTTCATGGGCGTGATCCATCGTTTTCTCGGACGAGTAGAACCGCGAACAGGTACAGAATCTCCAGCAAGCGTCATTCCCGGATCCACACCAACATTAAAGAATCTGGGAGGGATTGGATTCTGCGGGGCTGGTTATCTCTGCCAGCTTTATCCGCCGCTCTCCTGTTATGTATGCCCGAAGTTCGTCGCCTGGGTCAACGGACCGCATCAACAGATGCTGGAGGAGTTGCAGATCCACATATAAGCCCTTGGCCAGCGCAGTGGGAATCCCAGCGACCGGATTCCTCATCAGCTCACCGAAGTAATGGAAGCGGTTCAGGCGGTCTGGTGCAGATCAATAACTGCCGGGAAGGGACTGATGCGCCATGTGGCACAAACACCCGAGCGACAGCGGCTCCTTAAGGTCATTCGGGCCGCCAAGACGTTGAGCACCTACCCCGATATTTCGTGGGACTCAACGCGGTGGAAGATTCTGCAAAATGACAGCAACAGACGGGCTCATAACCGCGACCTCCGTGATCTGGTTTTCACGCGGCGTAGGAGGAGGCTCATAGATCCGGCTGTCCCTTTCGCGCCGCCCTACGATGGCTTCGCGAAAGCGATCATCCGCACAAGGGCCAGCCTGTGTGGTCTCAGCACCACCTCGCAACAGACGATGATCCTGGCGTTACGATTCTTGTATGAACCGCTTCACCGTTTAAGGCTATCTGATCCCACCCGCCTTGCCCCTAGGCACTTCCGTGTCGCCTTGGAGGATGTGCGGAGAGAATGTACCGAGGCGTCGGCCTACGCGATCGGGCAAACGCTTTCCGAGGTCGCGGCATTTCTCAATTCGCACCAACTGGCGCGTGTCCGGATTCACTTTAAAAATCCATGGAATGCCCTCGCATAGGAGATCGTCTTGACCCCGTCTCCCAGGCGGCGGGCCTCAAGAAAATGCCTTCCTCCAAGGCGCTGGAGGCCCTGGCGGCAATCTCCAGCCATCCCTCGGATGAAAACGAGCAGGTGCTTCTCCGCATCACCGATCTGTTGGTGGTCGGCGGATTCCGAGCGGGGGAGGCGCTCACCCTGCCGCGAGATTGCTGGGTCGAAGAGGCGGCGCTCGACACCCGAGGACGACACATAACGACCGCAGGGACTGGAGAGCCTGTGAAACGGTGCGGAATACGGTACTGGCCGGAGAAAGGCGGCGATCCAAAGACTCGAGGAAAAGGCGGCCACCCTCTCTGCGGAGGTCGACGCGCTGCGCCAGCAGAACCGGGAACTACAGGAACGTCTGCGGCAATAGGAACTGATGGAAAAAATCATGGACGTTGGAAGGTATCGCCCTTGATGGCAGAAATCACCATGCTCGTTACCTCGGTTTATCCCGGGCCTCGGGGTGGAGCGATCTTCTTTGGAAAAGACCCATCCGGCAATCCGCTGCGCGCCGTGGCCGACAGGGCTCATATCAGCCGTCCTCCCCGGTGTGGCGAGACGTGGCGACTCCAGGGAATCTTCGCGCGGCATCCTCACTTCGGCGACCAGTTGCATGTGGAGAACGCGCGCCCGTTGAAGCCAGATGGCCGCGTTGTCGCTTATTACCTCAGCCATCATCCAGCTTTTCGGGGTATCGGCATCGGACCCGTGAAGGTGGCGCGGCTATCGAAGACGTTCGGCGATGGGCTGGTCTCCTTGCTGGATCACGCGGACGTCGAGAAACTCAGTGTGGTGCTCGGCGAGGAATGTGCCGGCCATCTCATCCAACGATGGCTGGAGAACGCGGAGGAAGCCGCCGTGATGGCATTCCTCGATGCCTGCGGCGCGGACGTTCGGCTGGCCTCCAGCGTGCTACGCTACTGGCCGGACCGCACGGTAGAGAAGCTCCGCGAAAACCCCTACCGTCTTCTCTTCCTGGTGGGGTGGTCGGCCGCGGACAAGATCGCCAACTCTTTGGGTATTTGCCCGGATGACGACCGCCGTCTGGTCGCGGCTGTGGAGTCGGTCATTTACACGCGGCTATACGTCGAAAAAGACACGCGGGTCGATGTCGTGGCCCTTCAGGACGGCATTCTGAAGCTGCTTCGGGTTCGGGAGCTTCGCATACCTCGGCGCGCGGTCGGACTGGCCGCTGCGGACGGCTCGGGTAGATGATCCGTTCCTCGCTTTCCAGGAGGGTCTTGACAAAACTCAATTTCATGTGTATACATATATTATGTCAGTGAACTCGGCGGCAATCGTACTCCCCTGTGCCTGCGCCAACCTGCGCCGGGCGGCCCGCGCCGTGACGCAACTCTACGATCAGGAGTTGCGAGGGGCGGGGTTGCACGCTACCCAGTTTACGCTGCTTCAGGTTCTCGCGGGCGCTGGCAGGATCACGCAGGGCAACCTGGGTGACCTGCTTGCTATGGACAGCACGACACTGACTCGCACCCTGAGGCTGCTCGTAGGGAAAGGATGGGTGCGCAGTCTTCCAGGCGAGGACCGGCGCGAGCGGCATCTTCTGCTGACTCCTGCCGGCCGCAGAGAACTCGATCAGGCCCGCCCGCACTGGGAGCGCGCCCAGCAGCGCCTGAGAAAGGCGCTCGGCAATTCAAAGTGGGAACTGACGCAGGCCAGCCTGCCCCAGATGATGGAGGCGGCAAAGCGAGCTTAATTTTTTGAATCCTATTAGATGTATCTACATCTAACTGTGTGAGGTATTCCAGATGGCTCTCCAACTCGACGAACATCCTACAGTAAGGGACTTCTGGCAAAGAGCCGCCACACTTCCGCCGCCCGCCGCGAATTCGGCGCCGCTCGACGCGTCCTGGCTGCGAAAGCTGTGTCTGGACGCCGGGGCGGACGACGCCGGCTTTGTGGAGATCGGCCGCGTCGACCTGGCTTCTCAACGTGCGGACATCCAGGCCCTTCTTCCAGACACGAAGACATTGGTGAGCATCATCTGCCGGATGAACCGTGAGCCCATTCGGAGTGTGGCCCGCTCCGTGGCCAATGTTGAATTCCACCGTGTGACGGACGAGGTGAACGATGTGGCGGCTCGGATTGTGGCAACTCTGGAAACCATGGGAATCAAGGCGGTGAATCCCGCGGCAGGGTTCCCCATGGAGATGAGCCGGTTTCCGGGTGGAAAGGTGTGGACTGTTTCACACAAGCCGGTCGCCGTGGCTGCGGGCCTGGGGCAAATGGGAATCCATCGCAACGTCATCCATCCCAAGTTCGGAAGTTTCGTTCTTCTAGGGACGGTTCTCCTGGACACGCTGGTCACCGAGTACAGCCGCCCGATTGCGTACAACCCGTGCCTGGAATGCAAGCTCTGCGTCGCCGCCTGCCCCACAGGCGCTATTTCAGCCGACGGGAACTTCGATTTTTCGGCTTGCTACACCCACAACTACCGGGAATTCATGGGTGGGTTCACCGACTGGGTAGAGAAGATCGCCGAGAGCAGGAGTTCACGAGACTATAGGCGGAAGGTAAGCGATCCCGAAAGCGTCTCGATGTGGCAAAGCCTGTCGTTCGGAGCGAACTACAAAGCAGCCTACTGCATCTCAGTCTGCCCCGCCGGCGAGGACGTGATCGGCCCGTTTCTGACCGACCGGCCAGGGTTTCTCCAGCAGGTCGTGAAGCCTCTGCAGGACAAGGACGAGATCGTCTACGTGGTTCCTGGCTCTGACGCCGAAACGCATGTCGCTCGCCGCTTCCGGCTTAAGAAAACCAAAAGGGTGGGCAATGGCCTCCGGGTGCAGTCGATTCAGGGATTCTTGGGGGGCCTGCCGCTCACTTTCCAGCGCGGGGCAGCGAAGGGGATAAGCGCCACTTACCACTTTACCTTTACCGGCGAGGAAGCGCGGACGGCAACCGTCGTGATCCGTGACCAAGCCGTGCGCGTGACGGACGGGCTCGAAGGCAAATCCGACCTTCATGTCATCGCAGACAGTCAAACCTGGCTTCGCTTCTTGCGCAAAGAAGCCAATCTTGTGTGGGCTCTATTGAGACGGAAAATTCGAATTCACGGCTCGCCTCGGCTCTTGCTTTCCTTTGGCCGCTGCTTCCCGTCGTGACAATCGGCCCAGAGACTGGGTCCTTTGCGCTCGAAATGAGAGAAACACAATGTCAAGAAAAGGAGAACGAGCAATGCAGTATCTAGTCCAAATGAAACTCGCGACCTCTGGGCGTCCAACCTCCGTGCAAGAAGGGGCAAACTTTATCGAAGAATCCATCTTCCCCACGCTTGAGCTATGCAAGAAGCTGCAAGAGGAGAAAAAGATCCTCGCAGGCGGACCGATGAGCGGCGCAGTCGCGCTTGCGCTCATCGTGAATGCTGAGTCAGCGCAGGAATTGGATGAGTTGATTACAAGCCTGCCGGTGTGGCCGCGCATGGAGACCCAAGTGCTTCCGCTCACCACCTTCGATGCCCGCATGCAGTCGCTTCTTCCTCGACTTGAGGCGCTCAAGGCGCAAGCGCGCGAGATCGGGATGTCAGCACCAGGGGGCGGCCGATGAAC
>JBOGJX010000137.1:0-6205 GCA_050745285.1 Terriglobia bacterium | reverse complement strand
AAGCCGCCCATCGCCGCAGCGGGAGAGTGGAAATAGCGGCTTCCTAGTGGCATGGCTAAAGCCCATGCCCTTCCAGATCCTTTTTCATGCTTTGCGGGCGCCGCCAAACGACATGGGCGATTGCTTGTTATCAGCGCAGAGTTTTGCTTTTAAAACTATACGATTTCCCTGGTTACCCGTTGATAAAGAAAAAAAGCCGCAGAGTTTTAAAAGCAAAACTCTGCGCTACAAGTTCATTACCTTGAAGCCGTGCTGGACGGAACCGTTACCAAATCGGGCCGATCGGGGAAGGTGGCAAAAAATGCGTCCACGCGGTCCAATACCTCCCGGGCGCTCGCAGCGCTTTGCACTTGGCGCCGCAAGTCCGTGCCATTGCGTACGCCGTGCGTGAACCAGCTCGCAAACTGCTTCATCTTGCCGATGGCGCCTGGGATATCCTCATCCACCAGCATGGCGTAATAGGAGCGAATGAGCTCGTAGCGGTCGGCATCGGAAGGCTCGGCGTAAGCGCCCGCCCGGAAATACTCCATCATCTGGCGGAAGATCCACGGGTTGGTAGGCGCGGCCCGCCCGATCATGACCGCATCGCAGCCGGTCTCCCGGAAGAGCGCCCCGGCATCGCCCGGAGCCATAACGTCCCCGTTGCCGATCACTGGAATCCCCACGCTCGCCTTCACCTGCTGGATGATATCCCAGCGCGCACGGCCGCTGTAACCCTGCGCGCGCGTGCGGGGATGCACCGCAATGGCCTCAACGCCGCAATCTTCAGCCAGCCGGGCCACCGGAACAGCCACAATTTCCTCGTCACTCCAGCCGGACCGTATCTTCACCGTGAACGGAATCGTGACGGCGGCGCGAATCTTCCGAAAGATCGTTTCGAGTAAAGGAAGATCACGCAGAAGCCCTGATCCGCCGCACTTCACCACCTTCTTCGCCGGGCATCCCAGGTTCAGGTCGAGCATGTCAAACCCGAGGTCTTGGATCTGCCGCGCTGCCTCGGCCAGATGCTCCGGGTCGGCGCCAAAGATTTGTGCGGTAATGGGCCGCTCCTCTTCGGTGTAATAGAGGAAACGCTGCGACTTGAGGTTGTGGCGGAGTATTCCCTCGCTTGAGACAAACTCCGTCATGATCAGCCCGCAGCCACCTAGGCGCTTAATGAAACGGCGGAAGACCGTGTCGGTGATACCGGCCATCGGGGCGAGGATGTGCGCCGGGCGAATCGGAACATTGCGGATTTTGAGTTCTTGATAGAGCATGGGGATTGCTACCGTAGCGCAGAGTTTTGTCGTTAAAACTCTGCGGCCTTTCCGGTTGCCCGTTGATCTGCAGAAAGTCAGGGAAAGGAATGTAGCGCAGAGTTTTGCCCTTAAAACTCTGCGCTACACGGCTTTGCCGCCTGCCCCGCCAGGATGTCGCCAGCGTCGGCGATGGCGAACCGTATCCGTCCCTCGGCAATTAACTCTTCGCCGCGATAGACGCTTCCCCGCAACTCACCAAAATTGGCGCGGAGTTTCAGCACTTCTGCCTCGACACGGAGCGCGTCGCCGGGTTCGGCCACTTTGTACATTTGGGCAGAAGGAATCTGCAAGATCACCGCAATTTTCCCCGCCATGCCGGGCCTTTCAAGCACCAGAATGGCGCCGAGCTGAGTCGTCATCTCCAAAAGAATGCTGCAAGGAACAATGGGTTCGCCGTTGAAGTGGCCCGGCGCGTATGGCTCGTTTACAGTGAACGTCTTCACGCCCGTGATCCGCTGGGCGGGAACGAAATCCGTCACCCTGTCCACCAAAAGAAACGGGTAGCGGTGCGGTAAGATGCGCTGGATTTCGGATTGATCCATGACGGATTGATTCATTGAGTCATCGATCCATTGAATCATTGATTCCATAGAAATCGTCCGTTGCAACACGCAACTGACCACGTCAGGTGGCGCACAAGTCACGCTTTATGCGATGCGTGCGGACGAATGTTGGGCCAGAGACGGGCAAATCGCAGACACGGCAAACAGTGCCGCGTCTGCGCCACCCACCACTGACCACGGACAACCGGCACGCGGCAATGAATCAATGATTCAATGACTCAATTGCCCAATGGCTTTAAAAGCTTCCTGCCCAGCGCCAGGTTCCTGTTCGTCCAATCACCGTCCTGGCCTTTTTCGGCTTCGTATTGTGCACGCATACTTTCAAGTTTTGAGTCCATTTCGTCGAGAGCATGCACCACGAGCGCTTCCGGGAACATGGGCTCCTTGGGCGATCCGAATTCGAGTTTGCCGTGATGGGAGAGGATGATATGTTCGATCCGCTCCTTCAAGACGGGAGGGAAGTCCGGAATGGCGCTCATTTTGTCGCGTACGATTTCCATTCCAATCACGATGTGGCCCAGCAGTTGGCCGCGCGTAGAATAGCGGAACGAGCGGCTGTAATTCAATTCCTCGGTCTTGCCGATATCGTGCAGGACGATGCCAGCGAGCATGAGCGAGCGATCCAGCCAGGGATAATGGCCGCAGACAAGCTCCGCTAAGCCGCAAAGGGACGTTACGTGTTCGAGCAGCCCGCCCAGGAATGCGTGGTGCATCACGGTGGCGGCGGGGGCAAGTTTGTACTTCGCCGCAATCGAAGGGTCTCGCAGGGTTTCGAGCAGCAGGGCCCTAACGGGACCTTCCGGTAGACTGTTGATACGTTCGATCAGAGCCGCATACATTTGTTCAGGATCCTGCCGGGTGCGAGGCATGTAGTCGAGCAGGTTCACTTCAGCGTCCGCCAGTCTGTGAATCTCACGGACGTTCATCTGCGGTGTACCCTGGAACGTTTCGACGGACCCACCCGCCTGAACAATATCATCCACCTCGAAGGGAGCGCTGAAGCGGTCGCAGTCCCAGAGCTTGCCCCGGATCCAACCCGTGGCGTCGCGCAATTCGAGATCAAGATAAGCGCTGCCGTTGCGGCCGGTTTTGCGCTCCTTGGCCTGAACCAGGAACGGGGCGTTGAACGCTTGGCCGGGCTTCAGCTCTGCGACGAATGCTTTCTTCATCGTCCCTCTTGAGCTAGCTCCTGGGCTGAGCCGACTTTGCCGGGATTGACAGCCCCGGAATCCACAAACCCTGGGGCAAGATAAATGTAGCTCTCTTTGCGCAGCGTGGTGAGGTAGGTGCGCAAGGCCGGCTGCATCTTTTGCTGGTAGAGAGCGCTTTTCACCTGCTCCTGGACCTCCGCAAACTTGGGGGAGCCGGCGCTGCGCTGCTGCAAGAGTTTGACGATAATGTAGCCATACTGTATAGAAATCAGGTTTGAAGTTTCACCGGGATCGAGATTCTGAATGCCCTTCGAAATTTCCGGAAGTAAAGACCCATTGGGGAAGAAGCCCACGTCGCCACCCGAACCGGCGTTGGGGCCGTCGGAATATTTCTTGACCACGTCATCCCATTTAGCGCCCGCCTGGAGCATGGCGAAGGCCGCCTTGCCGCGCTGCTCCGACTGAGTGGCGCCCCACTTTTGGGCGGAGATCTGAACCTCGGCCAGATCCACACCCGCTGGCGACGAGAATTCCTGCTTATGCTGGTCAAAATATTTCCGGGCATCAGCGTCCGTAACGATAATGCGCGAGCTGACCTGCTGTTCGATCACCTGTTGGGTCAGCAGTCGCCGACGGATGTTATTCTGGAAATCCTCCCAGATCAGGCCTTGCTTTTCCACCTCGTTCTCCAAGTCCTGAATCGAGGCAAGCCCCATCTGTTTGCGGATCTGATCCAATCGCTGGACGAGCTCGGAATCCGCGTTGACGTTAAGGTCCTTGGCCTTCTGCACCAGTAAATCCTGATCGATCATATCCCGCAGAAGATCCTTCGAGGCCGCGTTGACCCGGGCATCAAGCTCCTGGCCGGAGTATTTCTGGGCGAGTTGTGCGCGCAGTTGTTCCTTTTGTGCGTCGAACTGGCGCTGCGTGATGATCTCTTCGTTGACCCGCGAGATGATGCGATCGATCAACTCGTTGCGGCAAAAGGCGGGTGGGGGCGCACAAGCAGCCACAACCGCCGCCAGGATGAATCCAATGACCACAGTTTTGCTCTTCATACGTTCAACTTCCTTTATTGGAATTCCCCGTTACATTATTTTTGGACGCGACCTGCGGCCTTTACGAAAGCCCGAGAGGTAGCCACGGCACGGCTTGTGTGCCGTGGGCGTTTGCGCATCGAAAGGCCCACGGCACAAACTTCGTGCCGTGGCTACACTCTTTGGGCGCAGCAAGCAGCACACCAATAAAAACGGCGCCACGGCGCCGCACTCCAAGCGCGCCTTACGCCAAAGCTCCACCTTCATCTTAATGCGAGGCCTGAAGTTCCCGCAAGGCGCTTGTGATTGCCAGGATGGGGTTTGCCGATCCCGGCGGCATACGGAAGCGAAGTGAGCCATCCGGTCGCAGGATAGCATCGCGGCGCCGCCGGACAAATCGAGTGAGATTTTCCGGCCGCACCGGCGTTTCGGAATGGAAACGGATCCAAACGTCATCCAGCTTCCGATCCATAGACTGAATCAGCATCTCCTCCGCCTGGTTTTTGAGCAACGCATAATCGAGCAGGGTGGTAACCGATGGCGGCACCACGCCGTACCGGTCGGCAAGCTCGGTTTCAAGCTCCACTCGCGCCTCGTGCCCGGAAATCCCGGAGACTCGCTTGTACATACGCAAGCGCTGGCCTTCGTCCGAGATGTATTCATCGGGAATCCGGATGTCGACGCCCAAGTTCATCGCGGTGCGCACCTCGGGCTTCGCGGGCAATCCCTTCAGCTCCTCGGTGGTCTCTTCGAGCATTTTGAGATAGAGATCGAGGCCAATGGCATTCAGATGGCCGGACTGCTCTCCTCCCAGAATGTTCCCGGCGCCGCGCAACTCAAGGTCGAGCGCGGCCAGGCGGAAGCCCGCGCCGAGGTCGGAGAATTCTTTGAGCGCGGCCAGCCGGCGCCGGGCGATCGGGGTGAGCGAGTCTTCATCCGGAATCAGCAGGTAAGCGTAGGCGCGGCGGTCCGACCGTCCAACGCGCCCGCGCAACTGATAGAGCTCGGACAAGCCAAAGCGGTCCGCCCGGTTGATGATGATCGTGTTCGCGCGCGGAATATCCAGGCCGTTTTCGATGATGGAGGTTGAAACCAGCACGTCATATTCGCCCTCAACGAACTTCATCATCACGCGCTCAAGCTCGCTATTGGCCATCTGGCCGTGTCCCACGCCGATGCGCGCCGTAGGCACGAGCTGCTGGATCATGGCGGCGATACTGAAAATTCCCTCCACGCGATTATGCACAAAATAGACTTGCCCTTGCCGCTCCATCTCATTCAGGATCGCCGCCTGGATCAGCCTCGGCGTATAGGGCGCAACGGTGGTCTGAATGGCCAGACGGCCCTGCGGCGGCGTTTCGATCACCGAAAGGTCACGCAGCCCTCCGAGGGACATATGGAGCGTGCGTGGGATTGGCGTCGCGGACATGGTCAGTACGTCCACGTTCGCGCGCAGCCGCTTTAATTTCTCCTTCGCCGCCACCCCGAAGCGCTGCTCCTCGTCCACGATGAGCAGCCCTAGATCCTTGAACACAACATCTTTTGAGAGCAGGCGGTGCGTGCCAATGAGAATGTCCACCTGGCCCGTTGCCATATCCGCGATGATCTTTTTCTGTTCGGCGGCCGAGCGGAAACGGCTGATCATCTCAATCCGCAGGGGAAAGCCCGCCATGCGGCGGCGGAAGGTGGTGAAGTGCTGGAACGAGAGCACGGTGGTCGGCGTCAGCACAGCGGCTTGCTTGCCATCCTGGGCCACCTTGAAGGCGGCGCGCATGGCGAGTTCCGTCTTGCCGTAGCCCACGTCACCGCACAACAAGCGGTCCATGGGCTGCGGGCTTTCTAGGTCATGCTTGATCTCCTCGAGCGCCTTCAGTTGGTCCGGTGTCTCATCAAACTCAAAGGCTTCGTCAAACTCCTTCTGCCACGGCGAATCCGCGCTGAAGGCCACGCCGCCGCTCATCTTACGCTCGGCGTAGAGCTTCAGGAGCTCCGCCGTCATATCGCGCAGCGCCCGCTTCACTCGGGTTTTGGTTCGGGCCCACGTGGCACCACCCAGGCGATCCAGCGTGGGTTTCGGGCCGTCCTCACCCGTTCCGCTGCGATACTTCTCGACCAGGTCCAGGCGCTCGAGGGGCACATAGAGCTTCGCGTCATCC
>JBOGJX010000136.1:0-5269 GCA_050745285.1 Terriglobia bacterium | reverse complement strand
TCGCCTTTGTGCACAAGTACGATCAGAAGCCGAAGCGGCGGGTGTTTGAAGTGCTTCGATCGCAAGGAGCCCATGCGGACCAGCCGGTGTCGTTTCTGAGTGACGGCGGCGAGACGGTGCGCAACCTGCAACTCTATCTGAACCCTTTGGGCGAACAACTGCTGGACTGGTTTCATGTGACCATGCGGCTGACCGTCATGAGGCAGATGGCCCGAGGCATGGAGGAAGAAGGCATCGGACTGGGCAGCCAATTGGAGAAGGAGATCAGCAGCATCAAGTGGCACTTGTGGAACGGGAATGTAGAGCCCGCATTGCGCGCCATCGATGGGTTACAGATTCTGGTGGAAAACGATCAAATGAGTGAGAAGCGGGAAAAGCTGCTGAACGCGGTGCGGGAGTTCGGCATGTATATTGTCTCGAACCAGCAATTCATTCCGGATTACGGGGACCGGCGTCGGAACCGAGAACGGATCTCAACAGGATTCGTGGAATCGGCGGTCAATCAAGTGGTCAGCAAACGATTTGTCAAAAAACAACAAATGAGATGGAGCCAACGAGGAGCGCATTTGCTGTTGCAGGTGCGGACACAAGTGTTAAACGGCGAGTACCGAGAAACCTTCTGCCGTTGGTACCCGGGAATGAAGTCCGAGCCCGAGATGGAGAAGCAAGTGGCATAGCACTCGTTCTGGAACGCTCTCCAAATAGCGTGCAAAGTCTTACGTCAAATAATTTGCAAAGCCACACCCAAAAAACATTTCCTTACGTTTCTGTTTTCGTGTGTGATAACGTCCTTTATCACACGTGTTAGGAGGCTATAAAAACTCTTGCCCCCGATTCGATTTCGGCGCAGAATAGACGCTTAGGAGTTTATCTACCTAAGTGTATAGGTGCTAAATGGAAGAACAAGCCGTCCGCTGGAACATCAAAGTCTCGAAGGAGACCGATCTCACCCTGCGCACCTTTCTCGGTGCCCAAGGCATGAAAAAAGGCGACCTCTCGAAATTTATCGAGGAGGCCGTCCGCTGGCGCGTGCTTCAGCGCACCATCCAGGACATCAGGGAGCGTAATGCCGATGCCGACCCGGATGAAATCCAGCGCATCGTCGATGAAGCTGTCGGCGAGGTTCGCGCCGAACGCCGCACCAAACAGAAGGCCCACACATCCTGATGCGCGTGGTCGTCGATACCAATATCGTCGTGTCCGCCCTGATCGTTCCAACTGGCAAGCCGGCCGCTGTCATCGACGCATGGCTGGAAGGAAAATTCACGCTCCTGACCTGCTCCGCGCATATCGACGAGCTGCGCTCCACGCTGCAAAAGCCGAGAGTCGCCGAACTCATCAAGCCACACAAGGCTGGCCGCCTGGTCAACCAGATCAAAAGATTCGCCGAGGATATCGATCCGCTGCCGCCCGTAGAACGCTCTCCCGATCCCACGGACGATTTTCTGCTGGCCCTGGCGGAAGCGGGACAGGCCGACTATCTCGTAACCGGCGACAAGAGCGGGTTGCTTGCTCTCGTCCGCCACAAGACAGCACGGATCGTTTCCGCGAGTGATTTCGCGGCATTATTCGTATGAATTCTCAGAAAGGTCTTTTACCGATGACCACCGAAATCATTCTCTCCCCCGCCCACGGGCTGCAGCTCGCGCCGCTCTTCACGCCGACGCCGAAGGCCGCGAAGCGGGTGCTCGAATTCTTCACCGCCCAGATCAATAACGACCACACGCGCAAGGCATATCTCAACGCTACGAAACGGTTCGCCGAATGGTGCTCCGCCCGCGGCCTTGGCGAGCTCGCCGGCGTGCAGCCTTTTCATGTCGCCGCCTTCATCAAGGAGCTGCAGGGCCAGCTCTCTCCTCCTACTGTGAAACAGAACTTGGCCGCCTTGCGAATGCTCTTTGATTGGCTGGTGACAGGCCACGTGTTGGAGGCGAATCCGGCCCATGCCGTCCGCGGCCCCAAATACGTCGTGAAAAAGGGCAAGACGCCCGTGCTGACGGCCGAAGAAGCCCGCGAGTTGCTCGACAGCATCAAGATCGTCAAGAGGGAGGCTAATTCGGAAGAAGCGGAATCAAAGAGGCCGGACCTGGTGGGCTTGCGCGACCGCGCGCTCATTGGCGTGATGGTTTACACCTTCGCCCGCGTGGGCGCCGTGCTGCAGATGAAGGTGCGCGATTACTTTGTACAGGGGCGGCGCGGTTGGGTGCGCCTCCACGAAAAAGGTGGCAAGGAGCATGACGTTCCATGCCACCACACTTTGGATGAGTATCTGGACGAGTACATCGCCGCTGCCGGCATCGCCGGTGACCTGGACGGTCCTTTATTCCGCACGGCAACCGGGAAGAGCGGCGCGCTCACCCAGAATCCGATGTGGCAGCAGGATGCCTATCGGATGATTCAGCGCCGGGCACGCGTTGCCGACATCAAGACAAAGATCGGGAACCACAGTTTTCGCGCGACCGGCATCGCGGCGTATCTGAAAAATCCGAACAGCAGGCTCGAAGTCGCGCAGCACCTCGCCAATCACGAATCGCCGCGAACCACGAAGCTGTATGACCGCAGGGAAGAAGAGGTTTCGCTCGACGAAGTGGAGAAGATTGGAATCTGAAAAGCGAACTCCCTTCTCCGAAGACTTTTGCGCGCCCTGAATGACCGGCCCGAAGCCCACATCTCACAACTTTTTTGCCGGGAGGAAAGCGTATACGAACGTCCTTTATCATACGCTTGTCCGGTGCCGCACACCAAAGGAAAACCAGGTCACTTTGCGGATGATTTGGCGTAAGACTTTGCACGATGTTTGGCGCACCCAGCCTTTGACCGCGAGCACGGCAGTTTTCCTCTAATCCGCCGCTGAGCCTCGGGAATCGGCACCTTAACTCGCAGCCCGCCTCGCATGGCCAGGTTCGAATCTGATTAGCAACCGCGAGCCTGTAGCTTCCGCGAGCCGTTCCAGCGTTCGCATAGAGGGCCGCGTCCGCCCGCCCTCGAGCCGCGCAATGACCGGCTGTGTTGTCCCCATCTTTCGGGCCAGTTCCGTTTGCGTAAGCCCGGCGCGGTTCCGGGCATCGATCACCGCCTTTGCCAAGGCAAACTCTTTCTCAAGAGCGCCGTATGCCTTCCGATACTCCGCCTCTTTCATCCATCCCTTATGCATCTGAGAGACACGTGCCATCGCTGCACCTCCGTCAGTCAACCGTTGTGGCACGAGCTAGTGCCAGCTCGATCTCGCGTCGCGGCGTTTTCTCCGTCTTTTTCACGAAAACCCGCACAATTACGACCCGCTGACCCGTAGCCGTCACGTACAGCGCCCGCAAAATTCCACTACGGCCCTTGAGCCGCATCTCCCATAAACGGCCTTTGATGTGCTTTACGTGCGGCGCTCCTACATGTTCGAGACCCATTTCCTCAATGAGAACGGTAATGCGCGCCAGCCTTGCCCGCATATCTGCCGGCAACGCTTCGACCTCCGCATTGACCGTTTCATTCTGAGTCTCGACAATCCATGCCACAGATCAATATACCGAAAACGATATATCACGACAAGTTGAATATTCGGGGTCTCCCTCACAATCTCAGGTTTTAGCCCCTGCGGTTTCGGGAACCGGACCGCTTTCCCTGCCCCGGCTGGCTCAAATTTTCAGTTCGGTCATTTCTCCTTTTCCCGCGCGCCCCGTTTCTCTCGCGGGCACGGCAGGATGGCGAATACGCCTGCGCCCTGCCGACGCACGCTCTGCCTCGGCTTCACCGCCCTCCGGGTGACGGTCCATCCAAAAAATCAAAGGGCGCGATTTTTTGGCCCTCCCGTCAAGCCAGCGGCGGGAGCAGACGCCACCTGCCCTTGGGTGCCCCGCGAGAGAAGGGGCGGAAAAGGAGGAGAAAAACATGACCAAATCAATTTCCAATCGGCCAGCCGAAGCAGCGGCTCCCTCAGGCCCGCAGGGCCGCACAGTCAGCGCGCGCACTGGCGCTGAGAGAAAGACGAGCCGCCATCTTTACGAAAACTTGTTCAGTAATGTCGAAAGCCAGATCAACATCTGGATCCGGACGGCAGACGGGGAACCCAAAGTTGAAATTGCTCAGGCACTCCGGCTCAAAGCAGAAGGTTTGCGCTACGCACTCCGATTGCTCTTTACCTTCAAGCCCGACTTCCAGGAATTGGTGCAGAAGGCCAGGAAGCGGATGTGCCAGGGCTGTGGGGCCGATCTTGACGGCAACGGCTACCGGCAGGCAACGACTTCCGGTCTTTGCGATGCCTGTTACGAAATCGGGCGCGACGAGGAGATGTTTATCGCGGAGAACGCTTGCGACTTTGATTACGAATCGGCTTCGGACTAACGGAAGGAGTAAACGGCCATGGAAATCACGCTGACGAAACTCCAAAAACTTGCCACGCAGAAGGCCCCGATTGTTGGCATTCCGGGGCGCGAGCCAAAGCCCTTTGCCATGCAGCGGGATGTGCTTGCGCGGCTCATCGAGGGCCTTGAAATCTGTGAAGTCAATTTGACGACGCATCTCGAAATTAAAGCCGAGCGGCGCCACTACCGGCTCGCCAGCCTCGACATGCGGCCTTGGACCGCGCCCTACAAAACACTGCGAGCATGGGCTGCCCGGCAACGCACGAAGAAAAGTACCCTGCGCCTTTCACACGAGGAACGGCGCAAGGCCGAACTGCTACGGAAAATTGCGGTGGCTGAACGCAAGGCGAAGCATTTGAGGGATCATTCCCTGCCCTACAACCCGTCGCTGGAGTTCGGCAGGCCAGTCGGTGATTACGAGCGGCAGGAATGGGACAGATGGTACGCCGAGAAGCCCGTGCGCCGGAGAATCGGCAAGCTTGCCACGGCCCACGGCCTGAGTCACGGTTCCGTTCTACAGGCCGCCATCCGCGATCCGCGCAAGCTCTACAGCGATCTAGCCGCGCTCACCGGCCAGGAAATCACCAAGTATGGTGATCTTCACAGCCGCCGAGGGCACGACAAGCCCACCGAGGCTGAGTATCTTAAGCACCTTTACGACTACGTGGGTCAGGCCTTCGAGTCGAAACCGTACCGGAGCGAGGACTGGAGAACCGCTGAACACGTCCGGCAGGACCGATTGCGTTACTGCCAACAGATGCGCGACTGGCGCAATACCCAAGAGACCGTGAACTGGCTCCGGGCGCAGCTTGTCAGTTTTGAAACCACCCAGGAGAGCGACGATGAAATGCCAAGCCTGCAACGGACCAATTGAGGAAGGATGGAAGGACCGCCCGCCGATCTACGCAAGGTTC
>JBOGJX010000135.1:0-4189 GCA_050745285.1 Terriglobia bacterium | reverse complement strand
ACCTACGAGATGGCAAAACACAATAGCTTCTAGGGTGGCGCATACATTGCTTCGTATGTATGCGCCACCCTTCGGAACTGTTCATGCTATTTATGCGCAGCGTCTAAGATTAGGAAGGTGTTGGGGGGGGACTGAAAAGGCAAAGAGCATCCTTCGGCCATCTCTCCTGATCCAGGAGGGAAATCACGAAAATCATTTTTATGCTTTGCGGGCGCATGGCATAGCTGCATGACCGACTGCTCAGACTCCCGCGACGAGCCACAGCCACTATCGCCACTTGCGATCCTCAGCAGACGGGCTTTCCGGCGAACTTGCGCCGCAGCGCCGAGTGCAGCCGGTCACGCACGGTCTCCGGCATGAGAAAGAGCTTTCCGTCGCAATAAAGCTCGATCGTTTTGCGCGTGGTGTCAAACACCACTTTGCAATGAGCGCATTTGCAGAGGTGCTCGTCCAGCACCTGCTTCAACTCAACGCTCAGCTCGCCGTCGAGATATTTTGAAATTTCCTTGAATGCTTCTTTACAAGTCAAAGATTTACTCTCGCTTAAAAGTGTTACTCAGCCGTTCGCGCAATTGGAACCGTGCCCGGAACAGCCGCGCCTTCACGGCCCCCGCCGTCAGGTCCAACGCCTGGGCTGTCTCCTCAGTGGAGAGCTCCTCGACGTCGCGCAGGAAAAAGACGGCGCGCAGGCTGGCGGGCAGCGCCCGCGCCGCGTCCAGAAGAATCCGCTCCATCTCCTTCTGGCCCATCTCCTGCTCGGGATTCGGCTTCCAATCCCGGAACTCCCGCGGCATCACCTGCCCTTCGTCATCCACCGCGTCTTCCATCGGCCCGGCCTTGTCCGACCGCCGCTTGCGCAGCTTCATCAGACCTTCGTTCACGGCGATGCGAACCAGCCAGGTGTAAAACCGCGAGTCCTCGCGGAAATCCTTCAGGTGCTCGAAGGCTTTGAGGAATGTCTCCTGGAGAACGTCCTCGGCGTCCTGATCGTTTCCCATCAGGCGCACACCTAGCCGGTAGATTTTCTTCTCGTACCGGTTCACCAGCTCTTCGAAAGCTTGGCCACTGCCGTTCTTGGCCTCAGTGACAAGCTCCGACTCGGATTTTGCAACGGCTTCTTGCGGCAAGTAGGTTTCGCCCTTCCCGGAAATCACAACTTCACGCGCGCGGGCCAGCGCATTTTCTGAAGCCCAACTCGAAGTATAATGCATCTTGGCGCGCGGCACCACAGGCGACAGCGGCATTCGGCAGTTCAATGTTCCCATATAGGCCACCAGACGTACAGATGAAACAGGCAGCGGTAAAGTTTCAGACTCTGCTGGGCGCATGAGGTCTTGTTGCGCCGGTATCTTGCCAGCCAAAGCCGCCGGGACGACGGTTCTATGTTAGGGGTGCAGCAAGCGGGAAGTAAAAAGTCCCATTGCGGCGGGGTTAAAACCCCGCTCTTCTGTCCTGAAACCTGGACTACGCGAGGAAACGCAAATCCTTGCTTCGCTCAGGATGACATGTCCTTCGCATCGGGCTTGGGGGACAAGGCCGAGTCAGATTATCAAATGCAACCTCATCAGACCATAACCATTATTCCCCGGCCGCCTTTTAATTTCCGGCGGACGCTGCGGTTTGCTCTGCACCCGCCCGCATTGCAAAATGGTCGCGAGTTCGAGCCTTTGCTTGACTACTTCGTCGATGCTGAGTTCCGGCGCGTGGCGGAAATTGGGGGCCAGCCCGTGCTCTACGGCGTGTCTGAAGCTGGCCCGGACGGTGCGCTGCGCGTTCGCATTCTGCGCGGCCCGGCGGGAAAATCTGCCTTGAAGGAAGTTGAACGGGCGGTCAGGCTGCAGTTCGGAGCCGATCTTGACCTGGAGCCGTTCCACCAGATCGCCGCGTCGGACCGGGTGCTTTCCCGCCTTGTCTTTCATTTCCGCGGGATGCGTATCCCGCAGGTGGCGAATCCCTACGAAACGCTGGTCTCGGCAATCCTCGAGCAGCAGATCAACCTGTCATTCGCGCATCAAGTGAAGCGGGCGCTCATCGGGAAGTATGGTGAATCAGTGGAATACGAAGGCCGCTGTTACAGCGTCTTTCCTATGCCGGAGGCGCTCGGGGCCACTACACCCGAAGAGTTGCGCAAGATCCAGATTTCAGGGCCTAAGGCCAAATACATCATTGCGATTTCAAGGGCCGTTGTGGAAGGCAGCCTCGACCTTGAGGCCCTGCGAACGGTCGATCCGGCGGCCGCCCACGGACGGCTGATGGCGCTGAAAGGCGTCGGCGCGTGGACCGCGCAGTATGTGGGTATGCGGGCGCTGGGGCATCTCGACTGCCTGCCTGCGGCGGATGTCGGCTTGCAAAAAGCCATTCAATTTCTGTATGGGATGAGAAAGCAGCCCGCCATTCCTCGCGTGGAATTGCTCGCCCGCAAGTGGCGGGGCTGGCGAAGCTACGCCACATTCTATCTTTGGCTGACCTTTTGGGAGGACGCGCTGTGGAAGGAAAAACTGCGCGGCGAAATCCGCGGGCAGCGCGCCATTTGATATGAATATGACGTGGGGACGCTGCTTGCTGCGCGCGAGGGATGCAGAGCTACGCGGCCAGAGGGCGCGGCAAGTAGCGCCCCCACGCACCGTTTAACCCGCGATCCAGAAAGGAACCTACTTGTACTTGGATATCCAGCGGTCGATCCGCGCCAAATTCGTTGAGACCGTCAAAGAGCAGTTTGACCTGCAAATAGGTGAGCCTGTGTTGGGGTTTCCGCCAGCCCCTGAGATGGGTGAGGTTTCCATCGCATCCTGTTTCGATCTGGCCAAGCAGCTTCGCCAAGCGCCGCGCAAGATTGCACAGCAAATCGCGGACCATCTGCTCCCAATTAACGGGGTCGAACGAGTCAGCATCGCCGGCGCCGGGTACGTCAACCTTCATCTGGATCGCGCCGCGTTGGCGGCGAGTTTGTTTCAGCGTCGCGCGGCAGGGTTGACTGCTGAAAAAGGCAGCAAGGCCAGCGCCTATGGCCGGCGCAAAATTCTTGTGGAGCACACGAGCATCAACCCCAACAAGGCCGCCCACATTGGGCATCTTCGCAACGCTGTGCTGGGGGACACGCTGGCACGGCTGCTTCGCTACCAGGGTAACGAAGTCGAGGTTGAAAACTACATTGATAACACGGGCGTCCAGGTGGCGGATGTCGTGGTGGGTTTCGTTCATCTGGAGAGAAAGTCTCTTGACGAGGTTCGCAAGCTGGCCGCGGGCAGCGCTGCCGCTGGGCAGCGCTTTGACTACCTTTGTTGGGATTTATACGCCCGCATGTTTCAGCATTACGAAGCCGAGCCGGCGTCGCTCAGTCTGCGCTCAGAAACGCTGAAGGCTATCGAGGAGGGCCACGGCGAGCTGGCCGAAATGGCGGCGACCGTCTCAACGGCTGTTGCAAGGCTCCATATTGAAACGATGCGGCGCCTTAGCATCCATTATGATTTACTTGTCGAAGAGAGCGAAATTCTGCGGCTCCGATTCTGGAAATATGCGTTCGAATTGATGAAAAAGGCCGGGGCCATCCACTTTGAGGACTCCGGTAAGAATAGCGGCTGCTGGGTGATGAGCCTTGAAGACGCCGCTTCGCCGGATGAAGATCCCAAGGATCAGGAAGACGCCAAGATCATCGTGCGCTCGAACGGCACCGTCACCTATGTTGGGAAAGACATCGCCTATCACCTCTGGAAATTCGATCTTCTCGGCCGAGACTTTCAATACCATCGCTTATACCGCTATCCTGGGGGCAAGGAGGTCTGGCGAACATCGCCTCAGGAAGAAGCCGGTTCGCCTGTGTTCGGACGAGGCGGCTCGGCCTATGCTGTGATTGATACGCGCCAATCCTATCTGCAGGACGTCGTGCGCCGCGCGTTTCTTGCCCTCGGCTATCATGAGCAGGCCGGAAACCTTCACCACTTCTCCTATGAGGTGGTGGGCCTCTCGTCACGCTGCGCAGCGGAGATGGGGCTTGAACTCAGCGAAGATGACCGGCGGCGTAATTATGTGGAGGTGTCGGGGCGAAAGGGTCTTGGCATCAAGGCCGATGACCTGATGGATATGCTCGAGGCGGCAGCTCTGAAGGAGGTCCGCGCGCGTGCGATGACTTCGAGCCCCGTCGAGCAGGAGAATATCGCGCGCATGATCGCCGTCAGCGCCTTGCGGTACT